>CAYWZD010000309.1:0-5395 GCA_964462755.1 uncultured Victivallales bacterium
CTTCCGAGAAGAATCAGACCCCGCGTCCGGCAGTTGCGCCGTTCCTCCAGGACCTCCTTTTCAAGGTGCAAAACCCATTTCTTCGCTTCTTCCAGGGCCTTCTGCTTGCTCTCGCAGGTGATGACAATACGGACTTTTTTGCTGCCCATGCTTACCGCCTCCAAAGAGAAATTTGGGTGTACGCATTTAAACATAGCGGTTTGCATTTTCAGAAACAAAAACACGGGAATAAAACTAGGGAGCATAAAATGCCGAAAGGCGTATTCTTCAAAATTGGGTGGGGAAGGGGAGTACGGAAATTGAAAGGGCTTGGCAAATGATTCATCAAGCGTTGGCGTCAATCGATTAGATTCGAATTTTCAGTCAGGATAAAGTTCAAGATTCCTTTGGGATTCCAGCGACTGGAAACGCAAATTAATAAAGACAATCACAAGACCAACTCTCCTAAATTTCCAGCAATTCGGTTATACTTTCCCGAAGAGAGTAGAGAATCCCTCCTGCTTATTCCGAGAGTTGTCCGTCAAACAGCGCGGAATCGTTTCAAACCCTTTCAGAGAGAATTTGGAAAGAAATTTCCTTGGAAAAACACTTTGTTTCTTTTTTCCTAGACATCAATTTTCCTCTTTATCCAGCCTTGGAAAAGCAGTACCTGCTGGTTAACCATGGTTCCTCTTTGTCCATGTGATATCAAAGCAGAAAAGTAAAGAGCTGTAATTGTTCCTTTGCTTTATAATAAAAATTAGTAGAAAAATAGCTCTTCCTAGGGTCGAAAATCATCACTGATTTGACTTCACTTTCTGAGTCCCTGAAACCAAGGAAGGATCGGCGAAGACATGAAGGATAAGGCGCGGAATTTCCTGAGTCGAGCTTTGAACAGTCCCAATGCAGATTTTCGCCAAGGACAGTGGGAGAGTATTGAAGCTCTTCTGGCGAGAAAACGGATATTTGTTGTTCAGCGAACGGGATGGGGGAAAAGCATGGTCTATTTTCTGGCCACCAAGCTTTTGAGAGAACAGGGTTATGGACCGACACTGCTCATCTCACCCCTGCTTTCATTAATGCGCGATCAGCTAAAGGCAGCTGAGAGAATTGGCGTGAAAGCCGAGACAATCAATTGCGAGAATCAGGAAGACTGGGAGCGAATCCAACATTTTGTAAACAAGGGTGAGGTTGATGTTCTGCTTATCTCTCCAGAACGTCTCTCCAACGAAAACTTCCGACAAGAAGTTCTTTCGTCGATCGCACAGACGATTGGACTTTTCGTTGTCGATGAGGCTCACTGCATTTCTGACTGGGGGCACGATTTTCGCCCAGATTACAGAAGGATTGTCCGTGTCCTTCAAGCCATGCCTCCAAACGTTCCAGTTATGGCGACCACTGCTACTGCAAACGATCGAGTCATTGAGGATGTTAAACAGCAGATTGGAAGCGAAACAGTGCTTTTACGGGGTCCCCTCGAACGTAAAAGTCTCAGGCTATGCAAAATTCCCATAGGTGATGATGCTGAAAAAATGGCATGGCTAGCTGCGAATGTCCCGTTTTTGCCAGGAAGCGGTATCATTTACACACTAACACGCCCGGTTGCTGAAATGGTGGCCAGTTGGCTACGACAGAACAATATAGAAGCTGAGGCATACTACGGGAAGGATATGAAAGCTGAAACCCGAGAAGAACTCGAGCAGCGTCTTCTGAAAAACGAAGTCAAAGCTCTTGTGGCAACTGTAGCGCTTGGGATGGGCTTCGACAAGCCAGATCTTCGATTCGTTGTCCACTATCATCGTCCTCCTTCAGTAATACACTACTACCAGCAGGTCGGCCGTGCCGGACGTGCCGTCGATGAAGCTTATGGAATACTGTTTTCCGGCACAGACACGGAGAGTGACAGAATAGCAGACTACTTTATTTCTTCGGCTTTCCCCTCTCAGGACAACATTGAGGCGGTCCTTGCTTTTCTTCAGGATGCTGAGAGGGGTTACTCCATTGAGGAGATAGGAAAGGAGCTAAACATTAAAGAGGAAAATATTGAAAAAGTATTGAAGATACTTTCTGTCGAATCTCCGGCACCTGTGATTAAGACCGGTTCCAAATGGTCTGCAACACTAGCGGCTGAGAGCTATGTGGTGGACGAAGACCATGTGAACGCCATCACTGCCATCCGGTGGGCTGAACAGAACGAGATGACCTGCTATAAGGATCACACAGGGTGCCTGATGGAATTTCTTCAAAAATCTCTTGATGACCAGTCTCCTTGCCTCTGTGGCAGATGCAGCAACTGTTCCCCGGACTCTTTTCAGTTTATTCGGTATGATGAAGAGACTGAGAAACGAGCGACTCGTTTTCTAAGAAATCAAAAACAGTATCGCCCAATTTATCCTAGGACAAAATTGCCTGTGGGACAGTCTCAGTCTTTGTTCGGTTTTTCAGACGATATCCCCAAAAAACTGAGGTTTTCTGAGGGACGTGTCCTCTGTCGCTGGAGTGCTCCTGGATGGAGGGAGCTTGTCTCCGAAGGCAAATATAAAACAGGAAGATTTTCAGATGAACTGGTTAATGCTTGCTGGGAAATGGTTCGAATCTGGAAACCTCAACCAGAGCCACGTTGGATAACATGCGTGCCCTCATTGAATCACCCCGAGCTTGTCCCTGACTTTACAGAACGGCTTGCCAAAGCTTTAGGCATCCGTTTTGTTCCTTGTATTGAGAAGGTACGTTCCAACAGGCCCCAGAAGGAAATGGAGAACGACTTTCAGCAGGTAAACAACCTTGACGGTGTATTCAAGTTCACCAAGGTTATAAAGCCATACTCCCCCTGCCTTCTGGTGGACGACATGGTGGATTCTCGATGGACCTTTACCGTTATATCGGCAATTCTTAGGGAAAGCGGGGTTAAGGCTGTGTATCCTCTTGCTCTTGCCTCTACCGCATCAAAGGATAGGTGAACTATGACTTTTCAATTAAGCGACGACACGAAAGCGATTCTGCTTCTTTGTGCCGTTTTTGGCGACAGGAATGTCAAGCCTCTTTCCACAAGCGAGTACCACACCCTGGTTAAATGGCTCATTGGCAAAGAGATGAGGCCGCAGCATCTTCTCATCCCGAAGGTTGCCGAACAGGCTGCACATGGTGCCGGGATTGAAAGCTCACGCTTGGAGATGCTTCTCCGCAGAGGGGTGAATCTTGGATTCGCGGTGGAACAATGGGAGCGGAACGGAATATGGATTGTCAGCCGGAGTGATGGCGACTACCCTAACCGCTACAAAAAACACCTAAAAGAAAAAGCGCCTCCCATACTCTTCGGCGTCGGAGATCGATCGCTCTTGGAGGGTGGTGGATTAGCAATTGTCGGTTCGCGGAACGTCGACAAGGAAGGGCAGGATTTTACCCGACAAGTTGCTGCTCTTTGTGTCCGTCAGAAGATTAATGTAGTTTCCGGAGGGGCCAGGGGAGTCGACAATATCGCCATGGAGGAAACTCTAAAACTTGGCGGGACCGTTCTTGGTGTGCTCGCTGACAGTTTGTTGAAAAAAAGCATTGAAAAGGTATCTCGAAAAGCGCTCGCCTCAGGAAAACTGCTCCTTCTGAGCCCATATCATCCAGAAGGCACTTTTTCAGTAGGTGCGGCAATGGGGCGGAACAAATTAATTTACGCTCTCTCAGATTACGCTCTTGTAGTAAGTGCGGACCATAAAAAAGGCGGAACCTGGGCTGGTGCGGAGGAAGAACTGAAACGGGTTCGTCCACTTCCTGTATTTGTCCGAGTGAAAGGAAATGTCCCTGAAGGAAATCGTCGGCTCCTGGCTCTGGGGGCACATGCATGGCCGGACATAGAGCCAGAGGATTCCTTAAAGGATCTGCTTACCGAGAAATCTGCAGCTGAACATTCTCCTGCCGTACGGATTTTCGAGACGGCAAACCTTTTTGATGATGTCGGTGAACCAGTGCCTCTTTCTGAAGGTAAATCTTCACAAAGGGATGAGAAAACCGAAAAAACTGATAGGAATCTGTCGGATGTTCCTGTGGAAAGACCGTCAACCTGCGTTTCCCATGATGTCACCGACGCAGTAAAAAAAGAAGAAGATGCGACTATAACAGTCAATAAAGCGGATGCGCTCTACCAGGTTGTCTTGCCCCTTCTTCTTAATACACTGACAGAGCCTTTATCTTCCAAAGACCTTGCATCTCTCTTCGATGTGAGCGAAGCTCAAATCAGGAAATGGTTGAACAGAGGCGTTGAGGATGGGAAGGTAAAGAAAATCACTAAGCCAGTTCGGTACTGTAGAAATGAGGCTGATTCTCACAGTCCCAAATAGGGGAGTAAGTCATAATGGCGACTATGGTTTCAGTCACTACGATAACTCGGAACAATGATTAGAATTCAACCTTCTCACCCAAAAGGTAGATTTCTGGACGCCAAGAAAACTTAACTTTTTCTGGCTGAAAAAGGAAAGCGGAAATCCTCGCCTGACTGAGCACCCAGGCTTTTATAACAGGATAACGTCGGAACTGACCCACACTACCGCATAATACGAGGTCGCAGAATGAAACGGAAGAAAAACAACAGCTACGTCATGTCTTTTACAACAGGCGGTCTTTTTCGCAGGGGTTCCCTGGAAGCGGCTTCATTATTTCTTCAGAAGGGTTCGTGGGACGCTGTTAGGAAAGAGATAATGGACAAAAATCTCCTCCAGGCCAGAACAGTAAGCACACTGCAGCGGGAGTGCCGCGAAATCGTCTCCCGGTTGCAGACTCTCAATGACGAAGAACTGCGTTTTCTTGCCGAAGCTGATCACAGGGAGCAGGGGTACATGCTCTGGATCGCCGCCTGCCGACGCTACACCTTCATCGGCGAGTTCGCCGTGGAAGTGCTCAGGGAGCGCTATATCACCCTGAAAGCGGATGTGAACTACGGGGATTTCGACGCCTTTTTCAATGCGAAATCGGAGATGCATCCGGAACTCCATGAGATCAGCCCAACGACGAGGAACAAGCTGCGGCAGGTCCTTTTCAAGATTCTCCGGGAGTCGGAGCTGCTGACCTCGGACAACACGATCACCGCAGCCATGCCCGGCGCGGAACTGAAAGATTTGCTCTCCAGGGGCAAAGGACGGGAACTGTTCTTTTTCCCTGTATTTGAATCGGATCTGAAGGGGATGACGCATTGAAAAAGGATATTGCCGCACAGCCTATGCACGACAGGTTGCACCACCTGTTCTCCGTGATCTCCGGCCGGAGATTTCTCGAAAAGCAGGGCCTCGGCAATGAAGTCCCGTTCTTTATCTGTCCCTATAATCCTGAGGACTCTGTGGAAATGGAGCGCCTGCGCCGCCAGCTGGTCAAGCAGTTGGAAAGCGCAGGGGTCAGGATTCTCCAGATCGACCTGTACGATCTCTCGGTC
>CAYWZD010000310.1:0-5394 GCA_964462755.1 uncultured Victivallales bacterium
TCTTCACCCTGAAGAATATCGATCTGGAAGAAGTCGTCTCCATCCGCGAAAACAATTATGCCGAAGCGAAGAAATATGACTGCGCGCCGGAAAATTATGCGGACGCGCTCGACAGCTTCGACCGTATTCTCTCCGTCATCGGCGATGTCACCGGCGAGCGGATCGCCCCCCGTTCCCGTCAGGTCGACGAGGAAGGCCCCCACTTCGAGAACGGCGTGGTCACCTATCACCCGCTGACCGTCAAGAACCTGGACGAACTCCGTCAGGCCGGTGTTTCCGGCGTGATGCTTCCCCGGCAGTACGGCGGTTTGAACTTCCCGACCACCATCTACACCATGATGACCGAAATGGTCTCCCGTGCGGACGCCTCCCTCCAGAACCTCTTCGGGCTTCAGGACATTGCCGAAACCATCTGTGAATTCGGCGATGAGGACCAGCGCCAGCGCTATCTGCCCCGTTTCGCTTCCGGCGAAGCCGACGGCGCGATGGACCTGACCGAACCGGATTCCGGTTCCGACCTCCAGTCCGTCCGTCTCCGCGCCACGCTGGATTCGGCCACGGGCAAGTGGTATCTCAACGGCATGAAGCGTTTCATCACCAACGGCTGCGCCAAGATTCACCTGGTTCTGGCGCGTTCCGTCGACAACAGCGCGGACGGACGCGGTCTTTCCATGTTCATCTGCGAGAAGTCCCCGGAACTGGTGGTCCGCCGCATCGAGCACAAGCTCGGCATCCACGGCGTCGCCACATGCGAACTCCAGTATAACAACGTTCCCGCCGAACTCTGCGGACTCCAGCGCCGCGGCCTCACCAAATACGTGATGTCCCTGATGAACGGCGCCCGCGTCGCCATCAGCGCGCAGGCGGTCGGCATCGCGGAAGCCTCCTACCGGGAAGCCCGCAAGTATGCGTCCGAACGGGAACAGTTCAAGCAGAGCATCGACAAATTCCCGGCGATCTACGACATGCTCGCCCGGATGAAGACCAAGCTCACGGCGTCGCGCGCCCTCCTCTACGAGACCACCAAGATCGTGGATCTGCGCAACGTCTACGTGCACATCGAAGAGCACGGCAAGCCGGAAGAAGTGACTCAGTTCATCCGCGACAACGCCAAGTATTACAGCAAGGTCGCGGCGATCCTGACGCCCATGAGCAAGGCGCTCTCCACGGAGTCCGCCAACCAGATCACCTACGACTGCATCCAGATCCACGGCGGAACCGGCTACATGCACGACTTCGACGCGGAACGGTATTACCGCGACGCCCGCATCACCAACATCTACGAAGGCACGACACAGCTCCAGTTCGTCGCGGCCATCGGCGGCGTCATGCAGCGCGTCCTCGACAGCTATATCACCCAGCTCTTCGAGAAGATTCCCGCGGACGCCCTCATCGGACGTCTCAAAAAACTGATCCGGGAAATGCACGAAAAGCATCTGGAAACGGTCAAGTTCGTGGCCGACAAGAAGAGCACAGCCTATCATGACCTCCGCGCGAAGAACCTCGTTGAAAATGAAACCTTCATTTTCGTCGGGCTTCTGATGCTGCGCGACGCCTGCAAGGATGCCTCACGCGAACCTCTCGCCGAAAGATACATCCTGGATGCGGTTCACGACTTTGACCGTAACTACAAAACGATCCTCTGCGACGACCTTTCCACCATCGACAGGCACCGCGAGGTAATTGACTACTGAAAGGAGTCGATTCCATGAACAACGACTATCTTGCAAGAGCGCGTGAAGCCGTGCCCGATGCCAAAACCCTCATTATTCTGGCATCCAAACGCGCACGCCTCCTTGCAACCGGCGCACCGCCCATGGTCCGCTGCAAGGATGAAAATTTCCTTGATGTGGCTCTCCTTGAAATCGCGGAAGGAAAACTCGTTCCCAATTTCAACGGCGAACCCGACGACTTCATGGCGGAAATCGCCGCGGCCAAAGCCGCGGCCGCCGCTTCCGGCCAGAAGCAGGAAGAATAAAGTTTTGTTTCTTTGACAGGAATGACACGGAACACGCACAGAACCGCACGGCCGGAATTCAGACTCCGGCCGGGAGCCTTTGTTTTGTGCGGTCCGTGTTTATCCATTTTACTTGAGGAATGACTCATGACCCCAAAAGTTGCTATCATCATGGGCAGCAAAAGCGATCTGCCTTCCCTCAAAGGCGCCTTTGATACGCTGCGTTCGTTCGACATTCCCTTCGAGGCCCGCGTTCTCTCGGCGCACCGGACCCCGGACGCCGCCGCGGATTACGCGAAAACCGCCGAGCAGCGCGGCATCCGGATTCTGATTTGTGCGGCCGGGATGGCGGCTCACCTTGCCGGCGTCATCGCTGCCCATACCATCCTCCCGGTCATCGGCATTCCCATGGCCAGCGAACCGTTCAACGGACTCGATGCGCTTCTCGCCATGGTCCAGATGCCTCCTGGGATTCCGGTCGCCACGGTCACGGCCGGTCCCGCCGGTGCCAAAAACGCCGCCCTGACGGCGGTCTCGATTCTCGCTCTCTCCGATCCTGAACTCTCCCGCAAACTCAAGGAATTCAGGGCCGACCAGACCCGTAAAGTCCAGGAAGCGGACGCCGCTCTCCAAAAAGAGCTGAACTCTCTCTGACATTCTTCACCATCCACCAAAACACCGGAGGTTCCAGTGAAAAAATTCCTGAAATTCATTCCGGTGCTGTTGCTTGTCCCCCTCCTCCTGAGCGCGGCCAACGAACGGTTCCGCGTCCTTCATGATCCAAGGACCGGAAAACCGATGGCTTATTCGCCCATGCCCGGAGATCGCCGGAACGTGATCATTCCCCAGGATTACACCCGGAAACCGAATGAGTTCCGGGGCATCTGGGTGGTCACCGTCGCCAATCTGGACTTCCCCCGCACCGATTCCCCCTACGCTTTCAAACAGCAGTATCTGGACTTTATCCAGACCATCAAAAAATCCGGTTTCAATGCGGTCATCTTCCAGATCCGTCCGACCTGCGACGCCTTCTACAATTCCAGAATCAATCCGTTCTCCAAGGCCATCCGGGGAGAAGAGGGAAAAGGATATCCGCAAATGGATATGCTCCGCTTCATGATCGATGAAGCGCACAAGGCGGGACTCGAATTCCACGCATGGCTGAATCCTTACCGGGTGACCGGCATCACCAACCTCCCGAGGACAAGTTATCTGAAGACGCTGTCGCCGATCAACTTTGCAAGAAAAAATCCCGATGCGGTTCTGGCCGCTCCCTTCCGGAACGGGCAAACGCTCCTGCTGGACCCCGGCAACCCGATCGTCCGCAAACATCTGGTCGATACGGTCGCGGAAATCGTCACCAATTACAATCCCGACGCCATTCACTTCGATGATTATTTCTATCCTTATGAAGGCATCGGAAACGCCGACGCCCTTTCCTACCGCAGATACAATCCATCCCGTCTTCCGCTCGACGACTGGCGGAGAAACAACGTCAATCAGCTTGTCAAGGAAGTCTCGGACACCATCCGGCAGAACAATGCGCGGCAGGGCAAGAAAATCCGTTTCGGGATCAGCCCGTTCGGCATCTGGCTGAACAAGGACTCCTCTCCATACGGCTCCCCTACCCGCGGCAATGAGTCCTATAAAACGTCTCATGCGGACACCCGTCTCTGGATCATGAAAAACTGGATCGACTACATCGCTCCCCAGATATACTGGCCCTTCTCCCAGCCGAAAGCCCCCTACGCGGCTCTGGTCGATTGGTGGGCGGACACGGTTTCCAATTCAAATGTCAAGCTCTATATCGGGATCGGCGCGCACATTCCGGTCACATCGGACAATCTGGACGAATTCAAGAATCAGATCCTTTACAACTGCCGCCGTCCGGAAGTCGCGGGCGCGGCATTCTATTCCTACAACAAAGTGTTCCGTCCGGAAAACAATGCCCGGCGCAATGCCGTCAACAAGGTCATCGGGGACTGCTGGAGACAAAAACTTCCCTCTGCCTCCGGCGCGTCCCGCTGACACGCACCCTGCCTCGGTCTATGCCAGATCGAACGACCTGTACAAAGCAAGGTAGGTTCGTGACATCGCGATACAAAAATGGCATTGAGCTCAATGCAACAGGTTACTAACCTTAAGACTGGAAATCAGCATAATACCGGACGGCACCCGTCCGCGGCATATTCGACGGTCTTGACCCGGACGAACGGAGCACCCGGATTTTCACGCCAGAGCAAGGAACCGTCTTCCGCTTCGGCGAAACAGCCGCGCGCGAAATCTTCAACCACCTTCGGATAAAGCGTCCAGTCGCCCTTTCTCTTCAGGCGCTCCTGATTGATTTCCGCAAGCGCGTACAGTAGATCGAGGTTGGCTCCGTGACGGTGTTCATTCTTCCGTCTGGCGAAAATCGCGCGAAGCTCCTCGAGGGAATGCCCCTCCAGATCGACGGAAACCGGTTCGGAAATTCCGAGGATGTGTCCGCTGTCCATCTCCGCCGCGCCGGGCGTGTAGGGCTGCACCAGGATCACACTGCTGCGGAGGGATGAATGTCCTTCGAGGATGGCCAGCTCCAGTGGAACGCTGTGCAATCCCACCAGATGGCGACGTCCGTTTTTTTCAAAGGTCAGGTCGCCCGGATGGACATTCAGACAGGGGATTTCGCCCACCAGATTGGTCAGGGGAACGAATCCGGCCAGAATGCCGAAATCGATATGGAACGGGGCGATTTTCGCGCGGAGCTCTTCGGTCCAGAGATCACGGACGCGGCGGCCCTCGTCTGTGGCGAGCGTGACGCTGTCCAGCCCGTGCGCCCGATAGAAGGACGAGATGCCGTGCTCCACCAGCGGAAGGTTGTAACATCCGGCGATTTCCCGGGCCCGGCTGGTCTTCGGACGGTCCGTGACAATCAGGGCCGGACGCCATGCGGAACCGGTTCCCAGACGGACATGCCAATCCAGTATTTTTTCGGCGTTGGTGCCGCTCCCGCTCATAAAAATGGCCCCGGAGGGCTTTTTCGGCAAAACTTTTAAGAAAACCTTGCTCATTCCTGATACTTTCGATTTGAATTTCCACTTGACACGCTATAGAATATATGGTTAAAGGTTTTTTTCAAATCTGAAACACCGGAAAATGGATTGAAAATCCCTTTTTCGCGAGATTCTTCCCGGGAGAGCCGTTACGCGCCGGGGAGGCCCGAAATCAGAACCGCAAAAAGGAGCGCAGGAACAGATGCTTATTATCTACAAAATGGCAAGGAACACTTTCGTGGAGAGTCTCCGCCAACCGGTCTTTTACCTGATGCTGGTTACCGCGATGTGCATCATCGGACTGTTTCCGACCGTCGCCATGTTCGTATTCCGCGAACAGATCAAATTCGTGGTGGACAGCTCCATGGCGATTTCCCTGGTGTTCAGCCTTGTGGTGGCGGTCGT
>CAYWZD010000311.1:0-5389 GCA_964462755.1 uncultured Victivallales bacterium
GGACGAGACCGCCCTGGATGAGCTTTCCATTTACAACCGACGTCTCAGCGACAGTGAGATTCTTGCCCTCTATGAGGCGAAACGTCCTCCGAAAGCCGAGACGCTGAAACCCGCTGTTCTAACCATTCCGAAAACTGCCGCGTCTGTCACGCTTGATGGAAAAATCAACGAGGCCGAATGGAAGGATGCCGCCGAAGTTCCTTTCATGCAAGCCTACAAGATCGCCAACCATCTCCTGCCGTCGGATACAAGAATGCGTGTGAAGACCGACGGTGAAAATCTTTATCTCGGCTTCTCAACCGACCTCAAAAATACCCGCCGACAGTTTTCTCAGAATGATGCGGACCTTTACAACGACGATGTCTTTGAATTCTTCATCCTCGACCGCGAAAAACATGAACTCTGGTTCTGTGTGAATGCGAACGGCGCCGTCTTCGACGCACGTGACGGCAAACGCGAATGGAACAGCGGCGCCAGAGCCGCCGGGAACGTTACGGATAAGGGGTGGAGCGCTGAAATGGCGATTCCGCTTTCCGCTCTCGGAAATCCGAAGCCCGGCGAGAAGTTTCCTGCCAGTTTCCACACTTTGAACTTCGCGAAAGCACCCAACTACTATTGGAGCTGGAGCGGCGGCCCCCAATACAAAGCCGGAACCAGTTCCATTGTCTTTTCGGGCAATTCCGACTGTGTTTCGATTGAAAATCTCGGGGATGTGTTCAAAGGAAAACTCGATGCGGAAATCCGATCATCGAAACCGGTCTCTGTGACTGTAAACGGAGAAAAGGTTGCGGAGAAAAACGGACGGTTCAGCAGAAACCTTCCTGCCGGGAAATACCGTCTTGAGATTACGGAAAACGGCAGCTTCGTCTATTCCCTCGATTTTTTCGTGAACTTTCCGCTGACCGCTTCCTATAAAAGCTATCCTTCGCGCGGGTTCATCGAAGTCAAGTCCGAGCTTGGAAACGCCGGGAGTCAGGTGTTGAACCATCTCGGCGAATATCGCGGCAAGGCCGTTCTTTCCCGTGACGGCAATGTCGTTTCGGAACAGGACTTTAAGCCTGAAACAGTCTCCTACGTCAAACTTCCGCTGCCGAAGGACCCCGAACCCGGAACCTATGAGATCAAGGTTGTTGTTTCCGGAAAGAAAAATCTGGAAACGGTGCTTCCGTTCCGTGTGCCTTCGCGCGAACCGTATCAGTTGAAAGTTGCGGTGGATCATACCGTTCCGGCCCCCTGGGTGAAAGTGGTAGACAAGGGCGGCGGTTCTTTTGAGATTCTGGACCGCACCTATGTCTTCAACGGTTCGCCGTTCCCGGAAAAAATGATCTCGCGCGAACGCAATGTGTTGGCCGCACAGCCGGTGCTCAAGGTCAATGGGGAAGCCGTCCGGTGGAGTGGATTCAAGGTGGACCGCCGGTTTGACGATTTCATCTCGATGAGCGGCACGGGAACCTGTGCCGGGCTCGAATTCCGGTGGAACGGCGAACTCTGGTTCGACGGTCTCTGGAAACTGGATTTCACGATGTCTCCGGAAACGGAAAAACAGATTGCCTCGATGCGGCTTTCGTGGAAAGTCCCGGGAGAATCCGCACGCTATTTCATGTCCCGCTGGAAAGATGGTTACGTCACGGTTCCGTGGAAGGACGGCCGAATCGAATCCTCTTTGAACATTGCGGACGCCTCGTGGCTGACCGGCGTGGAAACCGGGTGTGTCTGGCTGCCGCTTTCGAGTGCGAACTGGGTTTCCGGAAAAGAAAAGGCGCTTGTGATGAAGAGGGACGGCAAAGACGTTGACGTTACGCTCAACATTATTGCGAAAACTTCGGAATTGACGAAACCTGCGAAATATTCGATCGCATTCATGGCGACGCCTTCGAAACGTCCGCCGGCAAATTTCCGCACGGTGAATGCCGGCAGTTATCTCGACAACCCATACCAGAATCTTCAGATTTCCAGCACGGAGCAGGGGACCGGACGTGCCGATGAGATCAAAGGGTATGCAAGCCATATTCCGCTCTATCCCGACAAATTCCGGAAAGAGTGGGTGGAACGCTATCTTGCCAGAGGCGTCCGGCTGACTCCCTATCATCAGCCGAAAGGAATCTCCGTCTTCGATCCCGAATGGGACTATGCCCTTGCTGAATGGAAGACGACTCCCGGTTACACGCAGGCGAACATGAAACAGAACGGCGTTGTCTTTGACTTCGTCCATTGCTGCGGCGACGGAATCGCCGACCTGATGGCTTACCGGATCGACAAGCTCTATAAGGATTACCCGGAACTCGGCGGAATTTACTATGATATTTGCGATGTCGGAACCTGCGGCAATACCGCGCACGAACATGGCGGCATCGACGCTTTCGGACAGAATTACAGCGATTCCACCGCGTTGAGTCTGCGGAACTATCTGATGCGTATCTACAAGGTTTCGCACAAACACGGCAAGATCATGTTCAACCATGCGCACAATTACTTCAATCCTGTCGCGCACAACTTTACGGACTACTGGTATCCGGGCGAAAACGAAGTCTGGCTGTATGGCAACAATCCGGACTATTACTACAGTGAAGCGCCTCTGAACGAATATCAGGCAGCCTGGAGTCCGGTGATCCGCGGGACGGCGATCATCCGCTGCAATCAGGTTTCGCGCGTTCTTTTCATGGACAAGCTCAAATCGCGCAAGGCCGAACTCAACGGCGAAAAAATGGCGGTCCGTTCCTTTGTGAGTGCATGGCTCCATGACTTCAACATCGATTCCGACTGGATCAACCATCGCGCGGTACGGAAATTCTGGGAAATCCGGAGCAGGCTCAACTTCAACGAAGCGGTGTTCCACGGTTATTGGTTCGACTCAACGGTCCGGTCGAAATCGCCGGGGGTATACGTGTCCTGGTATGAACTCAAAAACGCGCCGTATAAGAAACTGGTGATCGTCGGCAATCTTTCCCGGAAAGATCAGCCCGCGGCATTGGAAACGAAAATGTTCGACGGCGTTTCCGAGGTAACGGAACTTTGGAGCGGGAAGAAATACAAGACCGCCGAACTGGATTCGCTTACAGTTCCTGAAAACGGCTTCCTGCTTCTTTCCTTCTGAGTCAGAATCTTTTCGGACCCCGTGTTCCGAACTCCATTCAGGGGGGGGCTCCCACGCCGTGTCCGGCGATGGGGCCCCTTTGCGAGTCTTCCTGAATTCATTGTCGCTTGAAAAAAGAACTGGACTATCCCACCATGACATAATCGGATTTGAAAAACAATCTGTTCGCCGCTGACGGCATATTAATCGGAATCATTTTCTGACAGGTTCCATCGTCGAGCGCATTTTGACTCTCCATGCAAAACATTTTCAAAAAAACGGTTTGGCTGGAATAACTGCCGCCGCTCAGAATTTTTGCTTGAATTTTCCGCGATATTATGGTAAGTTATGACGAATGTAAGGATGTTTGCCATGACGGAGACAGGAGATTTGTTCTGGAAATCAGAAGGACCTGTGGAAACCGTATTTGTGTTTGCAAGATGTGTGATTCAAATATCTTCTGTTTTTGTTCTTCGTGTTGTGGATGACAATTCAGAGAGCTTTTGCTTCAGTGGAATTTCATTCTGGGGAGAGGGAAGTGGCGTTATTTGTCAACTCCAGCCATATGCCGATGCCTGGAATTAATGAAAGAAAACACATGATGAGCCGGGAGATATGAAATTGTTGAAAAAAATTCAGAATGGTGAAATCAAACTGGCGCTGATCGGGATGGGCTACGTGGGACTTCCGTTGGCCGTTGAATTCGGAAAAAAATTCGATACCGTGGGATTTGACGTGAAAGTCGAACGTCTGGAATCTCTCCGAAAAGGCATTGACATTACGCTGGAAACCTCCAGGGAGGATCTGGCCGCGGCAAAACGTCTTCAATACTCCAACCGCCTTGAGGACCTCAAGGACCGTGACATCTTCATTGTCACCGTTCCAACCCCGGTGGACAAATACAACCGTCCGGACCTGACTCCACTCTATCGCGCCAGCGAAACCGTCGGCAAAGTCATGCGCAAGGGGGCGGTTGTTATCTATGAGAGCACCGTCTATCCGGGTTGCACCGAAGAGGAATGCGTGCCTGTGCTGGAACAGTTCAGCGGTCTGAAATTCAATAAGGATTTCTTTTGCGGCTACAGTCCGGAGCGCATCAATCCGGGCGACAAGGAGCACACTCTGACCAAGATACTGAAGATCACCTCCGGGTCCACTCCGGAAACGGCGGAGATCGTCGACGCACTCTACAACAGCATCCTTCACAGTGGGACGCACAAAGCCAGCAGCATCAAAGTGGCGGAAGCGGCCAAAGTGATCGAAAACAGCCAGCGCGACCTGAATATTGCATTCGTCAACGAGCTCGCAAAGATCTTCCATCTGATCGGCATCGACACCAATGAAGTACTCGAAGCGGCCGGGACCAAGTGGAACTTCCTCCGGTTCAAGCCGGGGCTGGTCGGCGGACACTGCATCGGGGTCGACCCTTACTATCTGACCCATAAGGCCCAGGCGCTGGGGTATTTGCCCGAAGTGATTCTGGCCGGACGCCGCATCAATGACGGCATGGGCAAGTATGTCGCTTCCGAAATCGTAAAACTCATGATCCGTAAAGAGCAGAAAATTTTTGGCGCCAAGGTGCTTCAGCTGGGAATCACATTCAAGGAAAATTGCCCCGATATCCGCAATTCCCATGCTGTGGATGTGGTACAGGGGTTGATGGAATTCGGCTGCAAAGTGGATATTTACGATCCCTGGGCCGAACCGTCGGAAATCAAACAAGAATATCATCTGAATTCCATCAGGGATATTTCCAAGCTGGCCGCGAAGGGATATGATGCGATTATTCTGGCGGTTGCACATCGTGAGTTCGCCCAATTCGATGTGGCCAAATACCGCAGGCCGAATGCGGTGATTTTCGACATCAAGGGAGTGCTTCCGAAAGAACTGGTGGATGGAAGGCTGTAAGGAATATCTTCCGGTCACGACGGCGGCTTAACTCTTCAGCGAAACAGACAACATTTTGTCACTGTCCTGATCACTTCGCCGTTTCCAGTGACTCCGTGCTGGAAATGGTGCGCAGCGCATGAACGGGAAGGAACCCGTTTTTGAACTCGAAAATCATTCCAAGTTGCGGCGAAAGAATCATTTACGACTTTCGCTCTCTCGTCGTCATAATGTCAAAAAACTGCCACTTTTTGCCACCTTTTCGGCTTTCGTGGCACCTTTTTGACACCTCTTCCATGATTCCCTTAATTGCGAACCATACCCGAAATATAGCCCTATTTTGGGCACTTTTCAAGTAAAAGGCGGCAGAAGGCGGCAGAAGGTGGTTTTAAACATCTATTATCTTGAAAAGCAAGCAGTTCCAATAGG
>CAYWZD010000312.1:0-5387 GCA_964462755.1 uncultured Victivallales bacterium
ACGGCTGGATCGGCAAGCCCCTCTCCGGCACCGCGATCGTCATGGGACGCGGCCCCGAGTCCTGGCCGCACGGTCCGTTCTTCTACGACTACGGAGCGGGCCCGATGCTCGACCTCGGCCCCTACTACATGACCGCGCTGGTCAACCTTCTCGGTCCGGCCAAAAGTGTGACCGCCGTCACCACCAAGGGGTTCGATTACCGCACCATGGGACCGGAAGTCGCTCCGCAGTACAAGGACAAATACGTTCCGTTCGGAAAATATCCGGTCAACGTCACCACCCACCTCACCGGCGTGGTGGAGTTCCAATCCGGCGCGCTGATCACCGTCATCACCAGTTTCGACTGTTACCGGCACAGCCACCAGCCCATCGAAATCTACGGTTCCGAAGGCTCCCTCCAGGTGCCCGATCCCAACACCTTCGACGGACCCGTCCGCATCTTCCGCAAAGGGTTCAAGGAACGCGACTGGAAGGATGTTCCGCTGACTCACGTCTATACGGACAACAGCCGCAGCATCGGCGCCGCGGACATGGCTTACGCTCTCCGCAGCGGACGCAAACACCGTGTCAACGGAGAACTCGCCAACCATGTTCTGGAAATCATGCTTTCGTTCGACAAGTCGAGCAAGCTCGGCGCCCGTGTGGAACTCAAGACCGCCTGCGAGCGTCCCGAAGCCCTGCCCCTCGGCCTGAATGAAGGCGAACTGCCCGAATAAAAGGCATCGAGAGAATCCAGTTGAAACACCCCGTCCGTTACGACGGGGTGTTTTTTATTTTTCCGGAAGGCGCGGAAACTTCCGGGCGGATGGTCAGCAGAATCATCTCATACGGGACATTGACCCGCGTGTAGTAACTGCTGTCACCCATGCCCGAGGTCACCAGCAACTGTTTGGCGCCTTCCCGGAAAAGGCCATAGGTATACTGTCTGCATATTCCTTTTTTATAGAAATGAAATATGCCCCCTTCGAGAAAAGGCAGCCGGATGAGCCCTCCATGCGTATGACCGGACATCATCAGACAAGGCTTGTCGGAGGTGAGTTCCGGAAACGGATCAGGCCGGTGGGACAAAATCAGCGGAGACGGCAGGTCCCGGAGAATCTCAAGGATTTCAGGAGGAGTGGTCCGCTCTTTCGGTGAACGCTCCTTCAATCCGTAGATCGGCAGGCGATATCCATTGACAAGCGGGACTTCCAGGCGGTCTTCCAGAACCGTGATGCCGGCGTTTTCCAGAACCGCACGGGACGCCCCCATTCCCGCAAAAGCCTCATGATTGCCCATCACGGCATAGATTCCGTATCCGGCTTCCAGCTGCGAGAACAGCTTTACGAAAGGCTCGTTCAGTTCGTGAATTCTGCCCCTCTGCTCCATGCTGAAGGTGTCGCCCAGCAGGAAAATGAAGTCGGGATGAATCCGGTTCACCTCCTGAACCATGAGGGAATACTTCGGGTCTCCTATGTTCCCCGCCCAAAGATGGAGGTCGGAAATCACAAGGAAACGGAGAGCGGCATGCTCCGGACGCCATCCGGGCATGGCAATTTCTCTTACATACACCGTGAATGGATTCGGACAGAAAGAAGTCAACAGCAGGGTCAGCAGGAAAAACAGCGGCAAAGCCGCGAACAGGAACCTTTTTCCTTTGCGACGGCGCATGGGACCTCACTTTTTCACAGAGGCGACCTTCTTTGCACTTTTGGCTTTTCTGGCCGGTGCACTTTTCTTCCCGGACGGAGCCTTGGTCTTTATTTCGGCAGCTTTGCGCTGGGTCTGCTCCAATGCGGCGGCCGGATTTTCAAGTCTGGGGTATCCCCAGTTCAGCAGTTTTCCCACGAACAGATCCCGGTTCTTCGCCGTATCGAACCCGACAACGACCACAATCAGACGCTTTCCGTCGCGGTTGCAGGTCACCGTGACGCAATAGCCCGAGCGGTTGATGAAGCCGGTCTTCAGACCGTCCACCCCGGCCGCGGGATAACGCCCGCCCGGAAGCAGATGGTTGTGATTGATAATATCCAGATGTCCGCGGCTTCCGGGCGCCCGGAAATCGGCGCGCTGGGTGGAAGCCCACTTCATCAGCATGGGATAGGTCAGGGTGCATTCGGCCAGGTGCGCCATATCTTCCGGACTGCTGACATTGTCGGAAGCCGAATTGTCGCCAGGCAATCCGTGCGAATTGTAAAAATGAGTCTTGGACATATTCAGTTCGCCCGCCCGCGTATTCATGCGGCGGACAAACGAGGAAACATCGCCGCCTCCCAGATATTCCGCGACGAGATATGCCGCATCGTTGGCGCTCTTGATGGAAATGGCCTGAAGCAGTTCCTGAAGCTGGAAGGTTTCCGTGGGGTCCAGCCATACCTGGCTTCCGCCGATCTTCATGGCGGTCCGGGTGACATGGATCGGAGTCTCCAGTTTCAGGCCGTTCCGTCCGGCGACCACGTCCTCATAAGCGAGCAGAGCGGTCATGATCTTGGTCATGGAGGCGATCGGGTAAGGATTTTTGGCGTTCTTCGCCCAAAGAACCGTATGGGAATTGGCGTCCACCATGATTCCGGCGTGCGCACCGGCGCTGGCCGGAAGTTCCGGGATGTCGCCATTCACCGCATACGTATAGTTGTAAGGCAGGGAGAGCGCCGGGGACGGAGCGTGGGCCGGAGACGGGACCGCGGCGGACCGCAGATTCGCATAACGGCTTACCCCCGAGGATTTCACAGCCGGCTGTATTCCGGCGGGCGCTGCGGAAGTCTGGAGGGTTTTTACTGGCGGATTCAGTTTGGTCTGAGCGGCATCGCCGGGCGCTTCTCTGAAACAAAGATAGAGCACGACGACGTGCGCCAGCACGATCAGGCTGATGATCAGCAGAATATAACGGAATTTCACAGGAGGCCTCTTTCTTCAAGGATCGCCCGGTTCAATGCGGAAAACAGGGCGGCAATTGCGGCAAGATCGATGTTCGGGTGTTCCCCTACGCCATAGAAAAGTTTTTTATCGTTTTTACGCCGTATCCCGACAAATGCAATGGCTTTTGCATCCGCGTTCATGCCGAGAGTGCGTTCTGAAAAGTCTTCCAGAATGAAGTCGTAAAGTTTTGCCTCGTCGCGGATCGCGTGGACCGTGGCGGAGATGGGGCCGTTTCCGGTTCCCTTGATTTCCATGGACCTGCCGTCGAATATCATCTGAATGTTCACATCCACCTTGGCGTCTTCGCTGGATTCGTCATGTTCGTCCCCTTTGGAAATCCGGTTGAATTTCTGGAGGACAAACGGCCCCTTGATGTTCACAAAGGTGCTGTTGAAAACTTTCAGGAGTTCGGTCGCGTCCAGTTCATCCCCCTTGCTGTCGGCGCGGGACTGAACCGCCGTGCCGATTTCCGGGTGCATTCCCTTGGGCGGAAAAATCCCGAAGTCATGTTCAAGCACGTAGACGACTCCGCCCTTGCCGGACTGGCTGTTGATGCGGATCAGCTTCTCGTATTTCCGCCCGATGTCCGCAGGATCGATGTGAAGATAAGGAACTTTCCATTTCACGCCGAAAATCTCGCGGGATTTTTCGATATTGTCCATCCCTTTGCGGATCGCGTCCTGATGCGAACCGGAAAACGCCGTGAAGGCAAGCTGGCCCGCATACGGATGCCGCTCGTGAACCTCGATGCTCGTCACCGTTTCCACCAGTTTGACGATACGGGGCATGTCGGAAAAATTCAGCCCCGTTGGAATGTTCCGGGACTCCAGATTCAGTGCCATGGTGCAGATGTCCACGTTCCCGGTCCGCTCGCCGTGCCCGAACAGGGTGCCTTCCACGCGTTCGGCTCCGGCCATCACGGCGAACTCCGACGAGGCCACGGCACATCCCTGGTCGTTATGCGAATGGATGCTGATCGTCGTCTCGTCCATATACGGATAATGCGCGATGAAATACGCGATCATGTCCGCATAATGATGCGGAGGACGGCGCTCGACCGTCTGCGGGAGATTCAGGATGAAGTCCTTCTTGGAACAGGGCCCCCAGGTTTCCTTGACCGCCTTGCAGACATCCAGGACATGGTTCAGATCGCTGTCGGTGAACTCCTCCGGGGAGAACTCATATCCGACCTTGCCGGTCAGGTTGTATTCCTTCAGGTAACGGATCACCGATTTGGTCCCCTCGACCGCCACCCGCAGCGTTTCCTCGCGGGACTTGCCGAAAACGATCTGTTCGTGAAGATCGGACGTGGCGATATACAGATGAAGAATCGCGCGGTCGGCTCCCGCCAGGGATTCGACTGTCCGGCGGATCAGGGGCTCGCGCGCCTGGGTCAGCACGGAAATGCGCACATCGGAAGGAATCTGCTTCTCCTCGATCAGGCGGCGCACGAATTCGAAGTCATCCTGGGAGGCCGCGGGAAACGAAACCTCGATTTCCTTGAAGCCGATGCTGCAAAGCAGCTTGAAGTACTCGAACTTCTTCTCCGGGTTCATGGGCATCGGCAGCGCCTGATTCCCATCCCGAAGGTCCACCGAACACCAGGTCGGCGACTTCTCCAGTTCGTGATTCAACCATTCCCGGTGCTTCACGGGAATGCTTGCCGGTTGCGGGTACTTCTTCATTTCTGCACCATCTTCAATTTGGTTGCGTTTGACTGTAAACGGTTTTTTCAAAAACCGTCCGGAAAAACATATAACTCATAATATATCACATTTTCACAAGAATGAAAAGAGAAAAATATACCTTATCACCATATTTTCCACAAAAAAATGGGGGCCTCCGCATCATCATGAAAAAAACGGAAGCCCCGAAAAAGAATGCCGTTCTGCCTGCAGCTCAGCCGATTTTCACCCATTCGAAGGGAGTTTCCAACCCTTTGACGCCGGCTTCCAGAATCCCGGCGATCTCGATGGTCTGCGCCGAATCAATCGGAGAAACGCCCGTCTCGAAGAACTGAAGGATCTCATCAAGGAGATTCGGGAAAATGTTGTTCATCACGAACAGCTGGGCGGACTTCTCCTTCGATGCCGCGGAGAGCGTGAAGCCGAACTCCGGACTGTAAACCACGGTTGCGCGCCGGGCGTCCGGATAGTCGATCCACATCGAGTTCCGGGACGGATTGAGGCTCTGCATGACCCGCGTCGCGCCGGTTCCGAGAAGCGAAACGATCATCTCGATCTGGTGAATGCCGTATTCCTGAAAACTGCGCCCGCCTCCGGTCGTGGCGACAAAATCGGGCCGGACTGTCTTGAACTCGTTGCCACGGACGGCGATCAGTTCGTTGCCGTAGCGCAGCGCGGAACTCGACATCAGAGGGGTGCCGTGTTTCCGGGCTTTTTCGAAGATACGCCGGGCGGACGCCATGGAGGACGTGAACGGTTTGTCGATATACAGCGGCTTGCCGGATTCCAGCGCCTTTGCGGCCA
>CAYWZD010000313.1:0-5361 GCA_964462755.1 uncultured Victivallales bacterium
CATTTCGACCTCTGTTTGTTCGCCACGACTTTCGCGTGGATGTATTGTTCCAAACACGACCATGTCCTGGATCGTCTCCATCCGACACGGCTTCAAACTTGTTTGCCTCCGCTGACCTTCGCCGGACTATTGCTTCCAAACTTCAAGCGGAGGTGAATTTTTCAGGACGTTGCCCCGAATCCCTTATCTCCGCCGTTAAATATCTTTCCGCCTCGCTTTTCTCCCGTGCTTCATGATCTCTTTTTCATCATTTTCAGAAAAACTTCAGATTGTGAAATTTATGATCATTTCTCGAATAAATTCTTTACTGTTCCATGTTTTTCAATCCTATCATAGGAATGAAGAGTTCCGTTTCTGGCAGCAGGTGAGGAAAATCCTCCCGTTACAGATTGTGGAATACGACACAAACCTCCGATCCGGCCCAATCGGCCCGGACCACTCTATACGATCGAATGGTTGCAATTTTCGGTGCTTGAATAGCCGGGGATAATGAGTGTTTTCACAACCTACCACCTCACATTTATGATTCCCGTTTTGTGGTTATAATGCCGAACGGATGAGGAATGAAAAGGGAGTTGATTTTCAAAGGGAGCGATACAAAAATCACGTATTTCCTGTGCTGGAAAGAATAGCGATGAGATTATTCCGGATGTCAAGAGCTGCGCCCAAGGCACAATTGCACTGCCGCATGCTGTATGTCACGAATTCCACCGGTGAACGCTGCCAGGAACGGTCCCGGAGCCGATTGATAAACCGTGTGTTAAGTTCAACAAGAAAAGGTTCCAGAAGTTCACCTCCGATAACGAGCGCGAAGGGATCAAGCGTATTGACCGCCGTAAGCGTCAGCTGGAGAAGATAGGGTTCTAGATACTCATAGAGCTGTTTGGTATCTTCTTCGGACAATGCGCCGAATGAATTTTTGTGCAGCATGGCACGGATGAAGCGGTTTGCTCCTTCGATCGAACAAAATGTCTCCAGACAGTTCTTCTGCCCGCATGGACACTGTGTCTCGCAGCACACCGTCAGTAGATTGCAGGGGATATGGCCCAATTCCCCGGCAAAGCCCCGGCTCCCGCGTATGAACTCGCCGTTATGCCAATAGGCAGTCCCGATGCCAGAAGCGATGTGGATGAAGAGACAGTCGGAAAAGTTCCGGTGGTTTTGAAACAGGACCGACCGTGCCTTGTCGTAAATATCGTGTCCTATGCGGAAACACTTCAATCCCGGATAATCGGTCCGGATGATGTTGAAATCGTAGTCACGGAACCCGGAGAACAGCGGCGACAAACGCCACATCAAAGCCGGTTCGTCAACTGCGCCGTAGAGAGAAACCGCCAGAGCGTCCAGAGCATTCCAACCGAGTCCGGCCAGTTCCAGCGTCCGCTCGACTCCGAGGTAAAGATCGTTCCGCAGTTTTTTCCCGTCGAAACGTTCGAAGGACAAAGGCTGTTCGTTCTGCATCAGGATTTTTCCGTCCGGGGTCAACAATACGGTGGAAATCGAATGCCGGCCGATTTCCGCCCCCATCAGGAGGTGGCGTTTTCGGTTGAAGCAGTAATATTCGCTCCGGGAGGAACGACCCGGCGCCGGAATTTCATTACCGACCAATATCTCCCTGTTCACCAGACTGGCGATTCCGCTACTGACGGTTCCCCAGGAGAAATGGCTCAGAGAACGGATGTCCTGTTTGCAGCAAACCCCGTTGGCGACGCAATCCAAAAGCATTTTCAGCGTTTCGGATTTCATCAAGTGATGACGTCTGAATTCCTTCTGCATCTTTTCCTGCTCAATATTTCTGATATTCCCGGGGGCCGGTTCCCATACGCCGGATTTTCCCTGGACCGCAAGCGGTCATTCGCTTCCGGCCTTCCCATTTTTTGAGTCACATACGAGGGCATACTATACTACGTTCATTCTGAATCTTCAACATTGATTTTCTTTTTTTTGCGAAGTGGAAATCTTTTTTGAAAAAAACATCATATCAGGTCTTGATATTTAAGAATATCTGTTTATATTTAAATTCAGAAAGTAAATCAAGAGAAAAATCAATGTTGCGGACAAGAGAAAACAGTCGAAACGTCGTCGGACAATTGTCTCCGGTCCCGCTGGTTCTGGCAATCGGAGAATTGTTATGGGATGAACTGCCGTCCGGAAGAATGTGCGGCGGAGCTGCCGGAAACTATATCTACCACGCGAAACGCGCCGGAGCCAATGCCCTACTTATCAGTTCCGTCGGATTTGACAAGGATGGGGAGTCGCTGCTTTCCGCATTATCCGCCAAAGGAGTCGATGTCCGCTTCGTCACGCGGAACGAATTTCCTACAGGACGGGTTTCGGTAAAGTTGAACGGGGCGATTCCGGAATACACGATTCACGAACCGGCGGCATGGGACCACATTTCCCTGACGGAGGAGAGCAGGAAGGCCGCAACCGGAGCGGACGCGGTTTGTTTCGGCACATTGGCCCAGCGCAACGCAGATTCGCGTGAAACGATTCAGGAAGTGCTGCGTCTGGCCACCGGGGTCCGCTTCCGGATACTGGATGTCAATCTGAGGCAGAATTTTTATGGACGCGAAATCCTGGAGCGTTCCCTGTGGAGCGCCAATGTCCTCAAACTGAACGACGATGAGCTTCCTGTTCTTGCCCGGATGTTCGGATTCCCGGATGCCGGTGAAGCGGCTATCGTCCCACTGATGAAAAAGTTTGAGCTCGACTATTGCATCTATACGAGAGGAGCCCTCGGGAGCATCCTCTTCGACAGGACCGCCCGCTTGGAATTTCCCTGTGGCGAAGGTCCCGTCGTCGATACCGTGGGATGCGGCGATGCGTTCACCGCGGCATGGACATGCGCGATGCTGGAAGGAAATTCCACGGAAGAAGCCATGGTCCATGCGACTCGAACGGCAACCTGGATAGCAGGCCGCGCCGGCGCCATGCCGGACGGCGATTGATATAAATTTGAATCATGGGAGGCAAACAAATTGCTGGCGGCAATTCTTGAAAATTTCAATCGGCTGGTTCTGAAAGAGGTTCCCATTCCGGAACCGGGGGATCAAGAAGTTCTTGTTCGTATCAAGTCTTGTGGTTTCTGCGCCACCGACTACAAGGCGATCAAAGGGATCCGGCGCAACGTGACGTTTCCGCTGATTGCCGGACACGAGCCCGCGGGAGTGGTCGCCGCCGTCGGACGCGGCGTTACGGGATTCAAGGAGGGGGACGAAGTCATCTGCCAGCCATCCGGCTACTGCGGACTTTGCCGTCACTGCCGCGAGGGAAACACTCATTATTGTGAACACGCCTACACCACCGGCGGAGACGGCCCGGAGGACGTTCGCCCCGGCGCCTTTGCCGAATATATGGTCACCGGTCAAACGTGTCTGTTTCACAAGCCGGTTAACATCGGCTTCGACGCCGCCGCCTTGACGGAACCGCTTTCCGGCGCATGGAAAGGCATGATTCAGAAAAGCGAAATGAAAGTCGGGGACGACGTGGTCGTAATCGGGACCGGAGGAATCGGCCTCCTCTGCATGATGGTGGCGAAAGCCGCCGGAGCCGGACGACTCATTGGCATCGACAACAGTTCCTACGCCCGGAACAACGCAGTCACCATAGGAGGAGCCACGCACGTACTGGACGGCGCTTCCGGCGATCTGAAACGTCATGTCTACGACATTCTTCCCGACGGACCGGATTTGGTCGTCGAGGCAGCGGGCCCGATCGGTGCGGTGAATCTGATGACCGATTTGCGGCGGAGGGGCACAAAGTGGAATGTCTTCGGAATCACCACGCACGAAAAATTCGAACTTGACGGAGGCTACACCCACTTCCTCGAAGGGCGCATGGACGCCAGTTTTGGCACAACGCCATTGGCCATGCAGATGGCTATCCGGCTGATGGAACGCAACCTTGTCGATCCCGAAAAAATTGTTTCCCACCGTTTCAGGCTCTCTGAGATTCATCGTGCGGTGGAGGTCATGGGACAGCCCGAACGCAACAAGGTAATCATTAACCCCTGACGGAGCCGCGGCAATGAATGAATTCACAGGAAAAACAGCCGTAGTAACGGGAGGAACTTCCGGAATCGGACGCGCCGTCGTAGTGGCATTGTCCGATGCGGAATGCGAAGTGTGGTTCTGCGGGAGGAACGGAAACAGCGCCGGAGTGGAAGCCTCGTGCAAAGGTCACGGACATTATGTCCGGTGCGATGTTTCCAAGTCCGACGAGGCTGAGAAATTTATCGGTGAAGTTCTGGCAAATCGTGGAAAGATCGACTACCTCGTCAACAATGTAGCGTATGACGGGCGCCTTTCCTTCGATCAGGCGGATGATGAGGCGTTTGAGAGGTTCATTGGAGTAAACTTGCGAGCGGCGGTCCAGATCACACGGGCCGTCCTGCCCGGGCTGCGCTCAGGGAAGGGCCGCGCCATCGTGAATATGGGCACCACCAATTGGATGCTCGGACTCTCTCCGTTCACACTCTATGCCGCCGCAAAATCCGGCCTGATCGGTTTTACAAGGGCGCTCGCACGGGAACTCGGACCGGAAAAAATCCGCGTCAACATGGTATCTCCGGGCTGGGTCATGACGGAAAAACAGTTGAAGCTCTATGTAACAGAGCAGGACAAGGCGGAGCTTCTGCGCGATCAGGCGCTTCCGTTTCTCCTGACGGAAAAGGACATCATTCCGTCGATTCTTTTTCTCCTCTCGGAAGGAGCTGGCGCCATGACCGGACAAAATATCATCGTGGACGGAGGAAAATTCATGCAATGAAAACAAATCTGCTGAAACAACTCGCAGGAATCCGACCGGAGCAAGGCTCTTTTATTCTGGCTCATCTCGGCCAGCACAGTTTTCTGCTCCGGACGGAAGAAAAGACCATTGCATTCGATCCGTATCTCTCGAACGATCCGGAACGCCTGATTCCTCCCTTCATTTCTCCGGAGGAATTCACGGGAATCGACTTCATTCTCGGCAGTCACGATCATGGAGACCACATCGATAGAAAATCGCTTGCGGTAATGGCAGAGGCTTCGCCCTCAGCCATGTTTGTTTTTCCGAAGGCGGTAATTCCATCCGTTACGGAAATCCCGGGAGGACGGATGATCGGGCTGAATGACAGTACCTCCGTCGAAATCGATGGAATTCGGATTACCGGCATTGCCGCGGCGCACGAATTTCTCGACTGCGAGCCCGCAACGGGACTTTATCCGTATCTCGGCTTCGTCGTGGAAACTGGCGGCGCAGCCGTATATCACGCGGGAGACTGCTGTATTTATGAAGGACTCCAGACGAAACTTTCGAAATGGCATTTCAGCCTCATGATTCTGCCCATCAACGGACGCGACGCCCAGCGGCTGAAAA
>CAYWZD010000314.1:0-5354 GCA_964462755.1 uncultured Victivallales bacterium
CTGGCGACCGCGCTCAAGGAACTGTATCAGTCCGACGTCGAGGTAAAAGTGATCGGGACGCGTCACGGCGAAAAGCTGTATGAAACGCTGGTCACCCGCGAGGAAATGGCAAGGTCCGAGGACATGGGCAACTATTACCGGATTCCCTGTGACGCCCGCGATCTGAACTATGACACCTATTTTGTGGAAGGTTCCGAAAAAGCCTCGCATGTCGAGGACTACAACAGCCACAACACCCGCCGCCTGGATGTCGAAGGGATGAAGGAGCTGCTCAAAAAGCTCAAAATCATCCGTCAGGACCTCGGACTCGGCGAAGGCGGAGCCTGACCATGGGGGAAGGCGGAAAACTGAGAGTCGGAATCACCGGCCAGCCCGGATTCGTCGGGACGCACCTCTACAATCTGCTGGGAACCCTCCCGGATGAATTCGAGCGGGTGCCGTGCCGGGATGAATTCTTCGGAGATGAAACGGCCCTCCGCGGTTTCGTGAAACAATGCGACGCGATCGTGCATCTGGCGGCGATGAACCGTCACCCGGACCAGCAGGTGATTTACGACACCAATGTGCGGCTCGTGCGTCAGCTGGTCGAGGCGATGGAAGCCGAAAAAGTCACCCCTCACGTATTGCTTTCCAGCTCGACGCAGGAAGAGCGCAACAACCTTTACGGCAACAGCAAGAAAGAGGGGCGGCGTCTCCTTCAGGAATGGGCGGACCGCTCCGGCGGACGCTTCTCCGGCTGTGTCATTCCGAATGTGTTCGGTCCCTTCGGGAAACCGAACTACAACTCCGTCATTGCGACCTTCTGCCACAAGCTCACGCATGGAGAGACGCCCGAAATCCAGGTGGACGGTTCCGTCAAGCTGATCTACGTCGGAGATCTCTGCGGCGAGTTCATCCGGCTGATCCGCGAAGGCAAGGCGGTCAATCCGTATCCGGTTCCGCACGGCGCGGAAAAAAAGGTTTCCGAAATCCTTTCCACACTCGAGCGCTTCAAGAAGCTTTACTTCGAGCAGGGGATCATTCCCGAGCTCAAGGACAAATTCGAAGTCCAGCTTTTCAACACATTCTGCGGATACATCGACCACCGGAATTTCTTCCCGTTCCCGCTCAAAAAGAACACCGACGAGCGGGGAACCTTCGTCGAAACCGTGAAGCTGGACAACATCGGCGGGCAGATTTCCTTCTCCACGACCGTGCCGGGCGTCACGCGCGGCAACCACTATCACACCCGGAAAATCGAGCGTTTCGCGGTCATCAAGGGGAAAGCAACCATTGAACTGCGCAAAGTCGGAACGGACGACAAGATGGTCTTCGAGCTGGACGGAGAAAATCCTTCCTTCGTGGACATGCCGGTCTGGCATACGCACAATCTGATCAACAGCGGAACCGAAGAACTGTATACAATCTTCTGGATCAACGAATTCTACGATCCGTCCGATCCGGACACTTTCTTTGAAAAGGTGTAAAAATGGCTGAAAAATCCAAATTGAAAGTAATGTCGATCGTCGGAACGCGCCCGGAAATCATCCGTCTGGCCTCGGTGATCAAACTGCTGGAAAAGCACGTCGACCACAAAATGATCCATACGGGCCAGAACTACGACTACGAGCTCAACCAGATCTTTTTCGAGGACCTCCAGCTCCGCAAGCCCGACTATTACCTCGGGGTCGACACTACCAGCCTCGGACATGTTCTCGGCGAGACCCTGATCAAGGTCGAGGAAGTCTTCATGAAGGAGAAACCCGACGCGGTCCTGATCCTCGGCGACACCAATGCCGCCATCGCCGGAATCATGGCCAAGCGCATGAAGATTCCGATCTACCACATGGAAGCGGGCAACCGGTCGTACGACCTCAATGTGCCGGAGGAAATCAACCGCCGGATCATCGACCATATCGCCGACTTCAACCTGGTCTACACGGAAAATTCCCGCCGCCATCTGCTGAGCGAAGGACTGCCACACCGTCACATCTACGTGACCGGGTCCCCGATGTTTGAAGTATTGAGCCAATACATGGACAAAATCCGCTCCTCGAAAATTCTCGAGACGCTCAGCCTCGAAAAGGGACGCTATTTCATCGTCAGCTGTCACCGGGAAGAGAATGTGGACTATCCCGGAAACCTGAAGAAAATCATCACGTTCCTCAATGCGATCGCACGGAAATACGACATGCCCGTCGTGGTTTCGACGCATCCCCGGACCCGGAAACGGATCGAGGTGCTCGGCGAAATCGAAATCGATTCCCGGATCCAGTGGCTGAAACCCTTTGGTTTCTTCGACTACAACGCGCTCCAGCTGAATGCCAAATGCGCCGTCTCCGATTCGGGCACGATCAGCGAGGAATCGAGCATGATGAACTTCCCGGCCATCACCATCCGCCAGGCGCTGGAACGTCCGGAGGCGATGGACGCCGGCACCATCATCCTGACCGGGCTCGATCCGGAAATCGTTCTGGATTCGATCGAACTGGTGCTGGACGAGTTCAGCCAGAACGGCGGCAAATACGACAAGATCTGTCCGGAATACCAGGTGACGAACACCAGCTGGAGAGTCCTGAAGCTGATCCTCGGAACGGCAAAACTTTCCAACCGCTGGCGCGGAATCGAACTGAAAGAATCATAAGCAGGAGCCTTTTTCGGAATGTCTTTTCCCGTGTCGCTCGAAAAACATGCTTCCGTGAAAAAGCGGCTGAGTGCTTTCCATCTTTACATCAGCCCGTTGACCGCCTCCGGCATCGAAGAATGGAAACGGGGTGAAATCGGGATATGAGAAAGTCCGGAAAACTTCCTCTTTACTGGCGGACTTTGCGTCATCTGAAAACGATTCAGGTGGCCAACCGGATCAAGCGGAATCTGTTTCCGGCCCGCCCCGACCTTTCCCCCGGACCACCTCTGCGTGCCAGTCGCAAAAAAACGTTTCACGGATGCCGAAGCCAGGTAGAGCTCTCCGGTAACCGCTTCACATTTCTGCACTGCTCCGCGGAGATCCGCACTTCCGCGGACTGGAACAGGAAAGACTGCTCCGAACTCTGGCTCATCCATCTGCATTCCTTCGATTTCCTGCGGAATGAAGGGGTGGACGGCGCCCACTGGATCAATCGCTGGATCAAGGAAAATCCACCCGGGGCCGGGATCGGATGGAAACCCTATCCGCTGTCGCGGCGGATCGTCAACTGGGTCAAACACCATCGCTCCGGACACCCCCTTTCACCGAAAGCGCTGAACTCTCTGGCGGTCCAGCTGCGTTTTCTTTCGTCCTCCCTCGAATACCATCTGCTGGCCTACCATCTGCTGGCCAACGCGAAAGCGCTGATTTTCGGGGGGTCCCTTTTCGACGGAGAAGAAGCCACGAAATGGCTTCAAAAAGGATGGGCCATCTACCGGGAGCAACTGCCGGAACAGGTTCTGGCGGACGGCGGACACTTCGAGCGGTCCCTGATGTATCATTCGCTTCTGCTGGAGGACCTTCTGGATGTGTATCAGGAGACCGGCGGAGAATTTCTCCGGACCCATCTTCCCAAAATGTTCCATTTCCTTCAAAGCTTCACCGGACCGGACGGGCAAATCGCCCTTTTCAATGACGCCGCGTTCAACATCGCGCCCAAACCGACAGAGCTCATGGAATATGCCGAACGGCTGGAAATCCATCCGGCAGGCTCCAAAGGCAACCGGTGGTTCGAGGACAGCGGATATCTGCGGATGGAACACGGGGACTGGACCCTGTTCGCCGACGCCGCGCCGGTCGGACCGGATTACCAGCCCGGTCATGCACATGCGGATACCCTCGGGTTCGAACTTTTCTTCAAGACGCGCCGGATCGCGGTCGACAGCGGAGTCAGCGGATACCAGACTCCCCGCCGGATTCCGGAGCGGAGCACCGGAGCCCACAACACGCTGCGCCTCGATGAACGCGATTCATCGGAAGTCTGGGCGGAACACCGGGTGGGACGTCGCGCACGAATCACCGGAGTCGGGAAAATTCCGGACGGTTTCACGGCGGAACACGACGGCTACAAACCGGTGATCCACCGCCGCGGCTGGCGCCGGCTGGAGCTGGTCAACGGCAACGGAATCGAAGTCGAAGATGAGCTGAAAGGCTCCGGAGCCCATAAAGTTGAAATGTTCTGGCATTTTCACCCGGATTGCGAGGTAAAACTTCAGGAGCCCGGCCGGGTCGCAGTCGGGGAGGACCTCCTGCTGATCTATCCGGCGAACCGGCTGACTGCCGAACTTTCGGATGATTTCTGGAGTCCTGAATTCGGGCTCACCATTCCGAACCGGACATTGCGTCTCCGTTATCAGGGACTTCTCCCGGTCAAACTCTCCGTTACGATTTCCGAAAAATAAATTCCCACCTTTACAGAGCATGCGAAATATCGGGATTTCGTGCTTTGCACGACCCGCGCATCGGCTCTGGACCACAACAAGGGCAAGGCCCTTGACCTGAAAAAAATGCTGACGCATTTTTCCACTTCAAAGTCGATGCAGAGCATTGAGGCATCAACCCAAAAAGAATAAAGTCAAAACCACTGGCTAACCTGCCCCCATCACTTGCGTCTTCCTGATAAATTGTCCAATGTCCTTGTTTGAATGGCCCATAAGTTCATGAAGCATGATTTCGGAAACCCCGTTCTGCTTCAGGTTGTTTGCAAAATTATGCCGCAGACTATGAAAAGTCGTTCTCTTGTCTTCTCTGATTTTCTCGTTGAACCGGCTGAAGAACTTCTCGAAGGTATAGCCCCATCCCTGTTTTTCATTAGCGTCGAGTCCATCCCACAATAGATTGTTTATGCCTTTTTTCCTAATTTTGGATACAACCTTCATTCGGTCTATTACATAAGAAAGAAAACCCAAATGAAAGAGAATCGGATGAATCGGAACCAGCCTTTTTCCTGCAGCCGTTTTTACTCTGGCTTTTTTCTCTTCATCGTTGGTTATTCTGAAACAAAGAATCCCTTTAATGTTAAGTATGTCATCCGTATATAACTGACAAATTTCTGTTTGTCTGGCACCGGAACAAAGGGCAATAATTGGAATCCAGAATTTATAGGGTTTCCATCTGTTCAACGTGTCGCTTCGTAGATTAATAAAAAGTGTTTTCAAACCTTCTACGGAGTATGGTATTTTCTTAGTATTTTCCTTACGTCTGTCTTGCAAGGTCAACCCGACTGCTGGATTCAGTTCAATGTGCCGGTGGAGGTGGCACCATGCAAAAAAAGAATTAATTTTTATCAGCTTTTCGTTGATTGTGGCGATGGAAAGTTTTTTCCCCTTATAATGTTTGACAATTTCCTGCACAGGCATTCCCTTGAATTCTTTTTTCTGGAAAACGTTCAGAGGATACTTTTTCAGGA
>CAYWZD010000315.1:0-5318 GCA_964462755.1 uncultured Victivallales bacterium
AGGTGTCGAAATATTCGATGTCGGTGCGCGCCCGGTAGAGCTGGCCTTCCAGTTCGTCTGGGTGGGCGGATTTTTCGAAAGTGTCGCCAGCAAGGAAGAGGGAGACGTTCAGGTAATGGGCAAAGGCGTTGTTGATCGGGGAGTCGAGGACGATATCCCCGGCGGGGGTCCGGATTTTTCCGGCCCAGTTGTTGCGGGTATAGTAAACCTTTCCCCGCGGCCAGATGCCCATGACCGAGACCGATTCGAGTTTGCCGAGCTGTTCGGAAAGCAGGATTCTTTTGATCCGCTGGATGTCGCGGGAGTAGACATGCTGGAACCCGACCGCGACGAAACATCCGTTGGATTCGGCCTCCGCCCGGCGCATGTGGTCCACCGCTTCGAGCGAACCGGCGGCGGGTTTTTCCAGAAGCACGTTTGCGCCGTTCTCGAGACATTTGACCGTAAGCGGTTCATGGGAAGGGATGCCGATCGGAAGGCAGACCAGCTGCGGTTTTGCGGACGATTGGCGGAACATGTCGTCGAGCGAGTCATAGATTCCGCATCCGACCGATTGAAACCATGCGGTGTTTTCCGGGGTTCTCTCATGAGGGAGAATGACCGCCGCGGTCATTTCGATCCGACCGTCCTTCTCCATATTTTTTAAATGTTGCAGATGGGCCCCGGCATACCCGTTGATGCCGACCAGCGCTGTCCTGACTTTCATACTTGAGTTTTTCCGACCTTTCCGGCAGAGAATCGTTTATGGCGTGACCCGGAAGGAGATCGTTTTCACCTGTCCCGTTGCTGACTCCGCGGCGCGGATGCGCCAATCTCCAGCCGGTGCGTTCAGGGGTATTGCGATCTCCCAGGCGAGCGACCCGTTTTTCAAAACATTCCAGCGGGAAAGACTCGAGCGGGTTCCGTCGGGGAGAAAAAGCTCCAGATTCACGGGGATCAACCCCGATCCGTTTTCGAGCGAGAGCTTCACAGACATTCGTTTCCCCCGCCGGACATCCTTCTCCGCGGAAACAGCGAGACTTCCAGGCTGTTTTTCCGTAAAGAGTATAATATTGCCTCCGGATGGCGGAAGTTCAAGGGCGATTTCGCCATTTTTCACAGGAATCGGGCATTGCGCGGTCAGATTGAAGGCATAACGGAGCTTCGGATCGTGAACCCGGAAGGAAACCTTCTGCGCCACGCCCTGTTCTTTGACTTTGCCGAACCGTCCGTAGATTTCGCCGGGAATGCGGAGATCGTTCACGACAAAGAGGAATTGAGCGCCTTCCGCCCGGAGATGATTCCAGAAGAGATTCGTATCCGAAGTGGAAAACGTTGTTTTGAGGTGTTTCCGGAGGAGTTCGTCCAGACCGGGCATCTGCTTTTGCTTGTCTGCTTCCTTCTGGAGCTCTTCCATCGCTTCGATATACGCCGGCGTATCGGTTCTGCCGCCTGACTGCCGCAGAATCTCCTGTTCCTTCCCGCGGTAGACCGCCTCATCCCATTTTTCCGGACTCCGGATGATTTGTGCGCCGTCGAGTCTCTTCACTTTCAGTCTGTCATCCGCAATGATGGTTCCGCCGCGCCGGAGGAATTCCTGAAGATTCTCAACGCCCCGTGCCGGGAGTGCGGAACAGTCCGGCAGAACGATCACATCATAGTCTCCGATCCCTTTTTCGAGGTCGTTGTCAAGGAGAAAGTCGAATGGATAGCCCGATTTCGCCGCGGCGTTTCCGAGTGCTCCGGAGTTGGGCCAGCGGACATTGCCGAACAGGTCCGAGGCGAAACTTCTGACAATGGCCAGTTTCCGCGGTGCGTTTTTCCATTTCGGCATCAGGGCGCCGAAAGGAGTCCACAGGGAATCCGAAAGCGAGCGGAACTCCTTTTTCAGCCGCGGATCGAAACAGAACGGATTCACTTTTTTCTCTTTCATCGTTTTGGCGGTCTGGGCGTAGTCCGAATCACCCAGCAGATTCCGGATCTCGTCGGCGGTCATCTGTTTACCTTTGATGAACGCGTTGCCGGTGTTCCAGAAGGAGATGACGCGCATGGGGCGGCTGGCGGCGATCCAGCAGGCTTCCCGGAACATGTCGCGGGGCGGCATTCCGGCGAAGGGAGCGGCCATGCCCTCCTTGAAAAGGAACTGAGGCACTGTGGAGGTCGTTATTTCCGGAAATCCCCGTCGGACCGCGCCGAGGCCTTCCACACCGTTGACGATCACGGAAAGTTCGGTGTAGTAGAACCAATCCTGCGCGACGTTGATTTTTTCATAGCTCCGCAGGGCGGGCCGGCGCATCACCGGGTCCTGCATCATCAGGAGATCCGGGCGCTCCTTGAGGATGGCTTCCGCCAGCAGGTCATTGATGACCACTTCGCTTCCGCCGTTCGCGGCGTGATGGTCGCGCAGATAGGCATACAGCGGATTGTCCGCCGGGATTGCGCGGGAAGCCGGGATGAGTTCAGGGGCAATGGATGTGCCAAGATAACCCATCGGCATGAACTTCCAGAAGCTTTCATTGGCTTTATTGCCTTTCAGACGCCATTTTTCAAGGTCGATGCCGAACGAACGGGCCCTCTGAAGTTCCGACGTGGAGAAATTGGCCCAGTTGCCCGCACCGCCGGCATGATGTTCCGAGTTCAGCACGATTGCTTTGAAAGTGGGAGCCAGTTTAATGGATTCTCCCGCCTTATGACCATACGCGGCAATGTCTTTTTTGAGATAATCCGAACGGATGTCGGGATATAACTCTTTTCCAAAGGAATCGAGCGCAACATCTTCCTTGCTTCCCGGTCTCGGAGTTCCGAAATAATTCAGGTTGTAATTGCCGTAGAACTGTTTTTCCGCGAGGGCGTCGATCCTGTGTGCTTCCAGACCGCTGTGCGCGATTGTCACTCCGGACCCTTCGAACTCCGGATTGAATTCATTCCAGGCATTCACCTGAACATTTTCCCAGGGACGCAGTGCATGGACGATTTTGACCGGAAAGGAAAAATTTTCCGTCGCTCCGTCCGTAAAACGGCATGTGAGATCGAGCGTATAATTTCCCGGCATCAGAAGTGCGGGATCGAAACGGCATGTCAGCCGGTTTCCCGCGACTTCGACCGTTCCTGTTTTGAAGGAGCCGATCCGAAGTTCAGCCGAAGCGACCGGACGGGTGCTGTCGAACAGAAGCGTACAGGTTCCCGCGTTAATAGGGAATACGGTAAAAGGGCTGGCGGACGCCACCTCCTTTGCAGGCAGAATCTTCATCAGGTCGGCGTTCTGGAAGAGTTCCTTGACCTCGGCATCGTCCAGCGGCGCTTTGAAGATGGTGAAATTGCTGAAGAGCCCATTGGATTTGATATCGATGTCGCGGCTGCCGAGAAATACATCCTTCGTCGTGAACGGAGCGCCCGGCGCTTTCTCCTCTCCGAGCTTTTTGCCGTCGAGCCAGAGCGAAAAGCCGTCTTTCGTGCAGTTCACGAGCAGATGATATTTCCGTCCGAGTTCAAGACGGGCTTGCACCAGCATTTTTTTCCCGCGGAACTGGAGGGTGAAACGCGTATTGGTCGGGGAATAGACATTGTAAGAAAGATCCATCTCCGGTTTCCAGCCGCCGCCAACGGAGAGAAGTGTCTGCCACCAGCCTCGGGCGGTCGGTTCGAAGACAAAGGAGAAGGCGCCTTCCATTCCCTGTTCCGGCTTCAGGACCGGAAGCTTCAGCTTATCCGCGGCGCGGAAGGCTCCGTTGGGAATGTAAGTGCTCGGCGACAATGTCTGAAAATACACGCAGGGACCTTCCAGCATCGCCGTGCCGATTGCCGCGTTTTCCGCCTGGAAGGAACCGCCGAAGGAGAGCGCCGGGTCCGCGTCCTTGGCCGGATTGCCGGCGGAGAAGGAGAGATGGAAGCGCCGCCACTCGGATGTCAGGGGAAAGGCGGCCGCCGGAAGTTTTTTTGCCGTTCCGCTCTTCAGGTTCAGGAGAGGCGTCAGGGAAAGAGTTCCTTTTCCTTTCGCGTAAAAAGAAAAGACATGCGCCCCGCCGATTTTGAGGGGAATTGCCTTCATCGTCTGGCTTCCGGAAAATTCCAGTGCGTCGCCGTGAATTCCCGCGACTGTTTTTCCGCCCTCCAGAAAAGGTGTTCCGGCCGGGATGAAGTTCCATGCGCCGCGCTCGATCGTTTTTCCGCCGTTTTCGATCAGAAGTCCGCCGTTGAAGAAACGGGGCTTGTTGGTTTCGAAAGATTTGAAGTCGGGCGTAAGAGCCGAAGATTCACGGGTGAACACCGCTTCCTGCGAACGGGTTCCGTCTTCGGAAACAACACTCAAATCCGAATGAAGGGGCATGAATTTATATACTTTTTCCTTGAGTCCGGCATGGAGTCCGAGCGATGCGAGAGCCAGCGCGGCAAAAAACAGTTTTTTCATTTTTTGATGACCTCAAACAGTTGATGGGTTTGGATGTTTCCGGTTTTCAATTCTTTTCCCGTGCGGTTCACAATGACATAATACGTCCCGGAATCCGCCTTGACTTCCCAGACCGCGGAAAGCGGGTCGGCCGGTTTGAACGGGAGCGAGCGGACACTTTCGACCCGTTCCTTCCCGCCCGGTTTGACCACATCGAACGCGACGGCGAATTCGGCCTCTTTTCCCTGCTGGCGAAGCAGAAGCATCGGTCCGGGTTTGGGTTTGTGTCCGCGTCCGATCCTGAATTTCGCCGCTGTTGTTTCGCGGGGCAGGGCAAAGGTCATAAAAAGTTGGCGGTCGGACTTCCGGTTCACGTCGAACCCTTTTTCAAAGGTGAACGGCGGGATGTCGACCGAGGCCTTTACTCCATCCTTTACAGGGGAAGAGACGGCGGAAGTCACATAATGATAGGACGTCCTGAAAGGAGTTTTGAATTCGCCGGGAAGGGAGAACTCCCATTCGCCTTCTTTCGCCCACGGCTGCCAGGGAGCGTAGAAGGGCCAGTCGAAGGTGTGGACCTTGCCGTCTTTCGCATATTGTTTGTCCCCCACGAACAGAATTCCATCGAAGATCGCGACGACCCGCGTGAAGGCGATATCCGGATAGAGCGGAGAGTCCGGATTCTCCGTAAACAGCGCGCCCGGCATGGCCTTGCGGTCGAGGAACGCGGCGAGAGTGGAGGGATTGGGAGCGGAATTTTTCTCGTCGACCACCACCGTATTGTGCGAAACGGTCGCCTCCATATCCGCCCCCGGATTCGTGTAACCGACACGCCAGACTTCATACGAAAGCATTCCGTTGTCGAAGAGACGGTAGTTCAGACGGTCATGCTCCAGACGGTCCCATCCCATGATGTAGTTGATGGCGAGGGCGCGGAATCCGTATGGACTGT
>CAYWZD010000316.1:0-5308 GCA_964462755.1 uncultured Victivallales bacterium
TCGTCCGCCTCGCAGACAAAGATTTTTCCCGCTCCGGCGCTCCCGCTTTCCTCCCACGTATTGACCTTGCCGCCGACCAGATAGCCCGGCGCCAGCCCGTTTTCCTTGAGGATGTGGGCAATCATGGCAGTCACGCTGGTCTTGCCGTGCGAACCGGAGACCGCGATCACGGTCTGGAACAGTCCGGCCAGATGGCCGAGAACATCGCCGCGCAGGACGCATGCCGCGCCGATCTCGTGCGCCCGGATCAATTCGGGGTTGTCCGCCGGAATGGCCGAACTGTAGACCACCAGCAGTTTCGAACCGTCCGAAGTCGGGAGGTTCCGGGCGTCATGCCCGTTCAGGATCATATCTGAACCGGAGGTCTGAAATCCCAGTTCGGTAAAAATTTTTCGCAGAGGGCGCGTTCCCGCTCCTTCGCATCCGATGAAATGGACGTGGAAGCCGGGTTTTTTATATTCATTCAAATTCATCATTTTGACAGGATTTTCTCAGTGATTTCAAAAGGTTTCGGCGAAGGGATACAATGTACTCTTGTTTCTTTACGAATTCAAGTTTCTCCGCGGACTCCGGTTGATTTTGTCCGCCGCCGTGCTATTGTAAAGGATGAAAATACCGTCTGAAAACAGGAACTGGAATGCCGAGAAAACCGAATCAGGAAATCATAGATTCTCTCCGGAAAGAAATTCTTTCGGGCCGTTACGACCATTTGTCGTTTCTCCCTTCGGAACGCCAGCTGGCAGCGGACTTCGAGGAAGGGCGCGGAGTCATCCGGACCGCTCTCCGGAATCTCTGCGAGGAAGGTCTGCTGGAGATCATTCCCCAGCGCGGAATCTGCATCCGCAAGGAAAAACGAGAAAAACGCCTGCGCCATTTTCTGGTCCGACAGCACTCCTTCTCCCGCGACGCATACGAAACACTCGGAATCCTGGCAGGAATCTGCGACGCGGCATCCAGAAACTACGCCGAAGCGATCCTTTCCTTCTCGCCTCCCCATCTGGACATCCGCGACCTGACGGCCCGTTACCGTCGAAATGAAATCCAGGGAATCATTTTCATCGAACAGCCGGACACCCCCGCGGAACAGCTCAATGCGTCCGGAATCCCGTGGGTGGTCGCCAACCGGGAACTTTCCCTCGAGGCGGTTTATTCGGGAATGGATTTCCGCTCCATCGGACGGCTGGCAGGGAAAACCCTGCTGGCGGCCGGACATCGCCGGATCGGGACAATCACAGGCCCTCTGAACTCATTCATATTCAAGGAGATGCTGGCTGGACTCCGCGGTGTTCTCGCCGAAGAGGAAATCTTCCTGAATCCCGACTGGATCATCGAGCTTGAAGGGGCTCCCGCTCTGGACGCCTGCGGAAAACTCGCCGGAATCCTTTCCTCTCCGGAACGTCCGACCGCGTTTTTCGCCATGCGCGACCACCGCGCCGCCAGACTCTATGACTCCTGTTCCAAACTCGGACTCAAAATTCCGCGCGACCTCTCCGTGATCGGTTACGACAACGTTTCCTGGCCTCTCGCGGAAGCGCACGGCCTCACTACCATCCGGCAGGAGACTCAGGCGATCGGCACTTCCGCCGTGGAACTTCTGAAAGAGTGGTTCGAATCAGGGAATCCGCCTCCAAGCAAAGTCTTCACCGGAACCCTGATCGAACGCACAAGCATCGGCGGCCCCCCCGCCTGACGGGGCACCTTATGCCGCGCCGGCAGTTCGAATCTTCCACCGTATGCTTTTTCAAATCTTTTTCTCCTCCCCGACTGTTTCAAAGCGTTCCCGGAACCTCGCATAAAGCACTGCGCCGAGGATCATCACAATTCCGATCGCCAGAAACGCCGCTATCCGGGGAAGCGTTCCCGCATCCTCAAGATCGACAAAAAAGACTTTCAGCGCGCAGACGACGAACAGTCCCAGCGCGGTCGCACGGAGAGGCTTGAAACGCACGAGGATACCGGACAGCAGCAGCGTCAGGGCGAACAAACTCCAGTAGACCGTAAGAGCTCCGTTCCGGAAGACCGGCAGAAACGCCGCCATAAGATCGTGGATTTCCAACGAACTGTAGTAGAAAAACTGGATTCCGGCAAGTCCCAGAAAGAGAAACGATATTTCCCGGGCTTCCGGGAAATATTCCGGATCGCAGCGGCGGACAAGCATTCCGTTGACGCCCAGCGCCGCCGCAAAAATTCCAAGGGAGAAGAAGCGTTCTATGGCCAGTTGAGGATAGCAGGATGTCAGATGATTCGCATACAGGAAAGCGCTGACCCCAAGGAGGACGCACGTAATCCACGACAGAATGATCAAAGCCTTGTTCGCCGTCCGAACTCCGGCATATGTCATGGCGACCGACAGCACCGCCAGCGCCGTATTCAGCCAATCCCAGCTGAAATACAGGCATACGAACAGCGCCAGCGAACCGAATGTCATGACCGACAGCACGGCGGACAGCGCCCGTTCCTCTTTCTTCATGAAATACAGCAGCGCATATTGCGCCCCCGTGAACAACGCCGTCCCCAGCATCAGCCAGGAAGCGAAATCCTTGTCGGAGACATAATGAAGCGCCGCCGTCAGGGACAACCCGAGAAACAGAAGATAATTGAATATCAGAAGAAGCACTTCCACCAGCGTGACGCTCAATCTCCGGAAAAGCCGGCAGACCAGCGGAATCACCGCGAAAATCGCAAAGTTCACGCAGAAAAAGAAAATGCAGAGCTTATAGTTCGAAAACCCGACTTTCATTCCCGCCGCAATGTAGATCAGCGCATTGAACGTGAAAGCCAGCAGATGGAGAATCCGCCAGGACCGGATCGCGGAGCCAAGCAGAACAAACACACTCAGGAACGAGGCGAAGGTGAACAGCCCGGTCAGATCCATGGTCCCGCGGGAAAGCAGAATCGGCACGGCATAGCCCCCCAGCGTTCCGATCACCGCCGGGAGAAGCTGATCCTTCCAGATCGCAATGATTCCCGCCACGGCCACCACCGCAAGCATGACCGCAAAACTGTAGCCGTACGGAATCAGGGAAAAAGTCTTGTAGGCGAAAAAGACCGAAAGATAGCAGGTGACAAATCCCGCGCCGATGATGCCCGAAGCGATCCCCTGATACCGTCCTTTCAGCGCGTAAAGTCCGCCCGCCACCATCCCGACACCGGCAAGGAATGAGGCCGCAACGCGTATTTCCGGCCGGATAAGGTTATTGTCGATGGAATATTTCAGGGAATATGCCACACCGAACAGAAGGATCAGCACTCCGACGCGCACCAGCCAGGTGGTCGCCACCGCATATTCCGGCGACACTTTCGGGTTCCGGAACTCCTCCCCGACACACAGCCACTGGACGATCCTCTCGATCGCCTCTTCCGTCTTCCGCGAGAATTCGGAAAGACGTTCGGACACTTCCGACTTCATCTCCTGTGCGGAAGCCGGCGGCGAGGCGGAATGCGACAGTTCTTTCACCACAGTTTTTGTTTCCGGCTTTGCTTGTGGCATCGTTGAAATGGCGGCAGCGGCAAACGGTTCTTTTTCCACGGCTTTCACCTCCGGCCTGACCATTGAAGGTGTCGGCGGCACCGGCGGCAATACAACAATTTGCGGTTCTTTCGCAGATGGAACCACTTCCGGTTTTATCAGTGACGGCGCCGTCACTGACATGGGGACAGAGACGGCAGTTTCTTTCGTGGCGGGAGCTGTTTCCGGCTTTACCGCTCCGGGAATCGGACTTGGCTCGGTTGCAGAAGCCGTTTTTTCCTGAAGATTGGTGCCGACATGACGCCGGATCTGTTCAAGGATCGAGGATTGTTCCGTCTGTTTCCGGCGCAGTTCCAGAACCAGCGCTTCCAGATTTTTTAGAACGACAGAGTTTTTGATAAGCATGACCGCCGCCACTGGTATTCCCAGAAAAACACCCCCCAGAAGAATAACGCCGAACAGTCCGAGAACCTCCATTTTCACATCCTCCCCTTTACCCCTGTTTTCCATCAATATACTGTTTGAATTTTTTTCACCATTGATCATGTCCATCATTTTCATCCATCCAGACAATAATCTGAAAACGCGGAAAAAAAAGTGCGGTTCCGTAATTTTTCAACGAAACATCCGTTTTGTTCAGTAATAATAACAGGTTGCCTTCTTAACCGTGTACAGCGTCTCGTAATGATAGGCCGACACATTCTGTCTTCCTTCAAAGGAACCGCCTTGGACGCTCTTCCTGAAATCACGTCCATACAGATATAAGGCAAAACAGACGGCCGACACTACGATAAATGCAATTGCAATCTGCTTCCGGTTCATGGCTCATCTCCTTGTTTTGGGTTGTTGATCATTAATTTATCATCCTGTTGAATTTTTTCATATTGATAATATCAATGAACAAAATCAATGGAAACAATAATCGGCGGGTCTGCCGGGCAGGAAAGCCGTGGCGCGGAAAAAATTCCGATTTCATATTGATCGGACTGGAAAATCATGGAAGTCATAGTATTGTATGGGTTTGGGAAGGACCGCCGGAACTTCCCGTTTCATCAACACTACAAAGCAGAGCATACAACTTATGACAAAACCCGAAACAATTCTGGTTCTGGATTTCGGTTCGCAATACAGTCAGCTGATTGCCCGCCGAATCCGGGAATGCAATGTGTACAGCCGTATCGTCCCCTTCCGGATCACGGCGGAAGAAATCCGGAAGGAAGCGCCCGTCGGAATCATCCTGAGCGGAGGTCCGGCCAGCGTGTATCAGGACGGCGCGCCTCACTGCGATCCGGCCATTCTGGAACTGGGTCTGCCCATTCTCGGAATCTGTTACGGAATGCAGCTGATCGTCCAGACTCTCGGCGGCAAAGTGGCCCGCGGCAAAGCCCGCGAATACGGAAAAGCGGAAGTCGAAACGACGGACAAGTGTCCGCTCTTCGCCGAGATCCCCGGAAAAACGCAGGTATGGATGTCGCACGGCGACAAAGTGACCGAGATTCCGGCAGGCTTCAAACCCTTTGCCTCCACCTCCAATACGGAATTCGCGGGGATTCAGAATCCCGAGCGTTCCATTTACGGCATCCAGTTCCATCCGGAAGTAGTGCACACTCCCAAGGGACAGCAGCTCCTGTCGAACTTCTGCCGTCTGGTTTGCAAGTGCGAAGGCAACTGGAACATGACTTCGTTCATCGAATCGGCCGTGCGCGAAATCCGGGAAAAGACCCAAGGGGAAAAAGTGATCCTCGGGCTCAGCGGCGGCGTCGATTCCTCCGTGGCCGCGGCCTTGATCTACAAGGCCATCGGCGACAAGCTCACCTGTATTTTCGTCAACAACGGAGT
>CAYWZD010000317.1:0-5293 GCA_964462755.1 uncultured Victivallales bacterium
CCCCCGCAGTTTGAACAGAAGAAGGCCTATGACTTCACTGCAAACTCATTCACCTACAGTCCCGTCCAGCAGCGGGTCGACGATCCGGAGGCCGCCGGTGGCAGCGCCCTGATGCTTTCCGACCTGAAAAAGCTCGGCAAGGAAACTCCCGCGGATTTTCATAAGAAGTCGCTTGAATTTTTCGTTTACGACAACAGTGCGAAAAAAACGATTTTACGCATTGGGGTTGACAAGGAGAAACAGGCATCCGACGAAAAATATCACTGGTACCGGGTCGGGAAAACCAAGCTGAGCCCGAGCACCCGCTTTGTCATCCATCCCTCCTGGTGGATTTCCCAGAACATCGGCAATTCCGTATTCGATCCGCTGGAACCGGAGCTCCAATATGAAATTTGGGCGTCGGTCAAGCTGACCGGCCCGTCTTACGCGCCGGGCTCGGGCAAACCGGACGCCATCTATCTGGACCGCGTGATTTACGTGGCCGACTGAGCGGGAATCCGGCGGCGGAAAAGAACCGCCGGATTATTTCTTTTCTTTCGCGGCAAAATATTCCGCCACGGTCTTGTCGCCGCCGTCGGCGAAAATCTTCATGAGTTTCGCCTTCATCGCCTCCGCCTGTTTTTCCAGGGGGGCGATGTCTTTTGCCTGAAGGAAGGGCAGTCCTGTCGTATCCTTATAACCGAATATCCAGGTATTTTTCACCTCGACTTTGCTTTTTGCCTTGTTCATGGCGATGGTCTGCGGCTTCCGGGCGATGAAAACGGAATCGACGATTTCGGTATTTCCGTCGAAGAAATAAATGCCGTCCTTGGAGGAACCTTCGATAAAGATGTTTTTGAGCTTATTTCCGCCGGTGTTCAGGAGGTAGATGTCCTTGGCGAGGATGTCCGTGATGTAGAAGTTCTCATGAGTGAATTCCGCCTGCTGGACATGACAGAAGCCGGTCTGACAACCGGCCACGAGATAGTTGCGGGCGATTACCTCGCAGGTCTCGTGTGCGCTGGTGCCGTCGTCATTGCATTCGACAGCCGCGATGTTTTCCACGATGATTCCGCGACAGTCGAAATGGAAGTTGGAGCCGTCGTTCCAGAAGTTCTTGACGATCGCGTTCCGTACGGTCACATGACGGATTTTTCCTACAATGGTAATTCCCGAATCCATGGACGGGATCGGTTCCTCCAGATGGAGGGAATCCAGCGTCTTCCCCGCGGGAACTTTGAAATACAGGTTGCAGAGGAATCCGTTCTTGTTCGAGTCTGATTTCGGAAGCTGTTCAATGGTCCATTCCAGCGGTTGGAGATCAGCGACCTTTTTGAGCTTGTCCGGCTTGGTCTTGCAGGACTGTCCCATACCGATTCTCTTCCCCTGATACAGGAAAAAATAGCGTCCGCGGAATCCGGGAATCATGGAGAGAGGCACTTTGGTTTTGTAGACGTCGTTTCCGATGGAGACGAACTTGTCCGGACTCAGCGGAATTGTACCCTGAAATGTATTGAACCCGGCATCGACCACGATCGGTTTTTCCTTTGTCCCAGCGGCTTTGCTGATGAGAATATTGCTCCGGATCGGACCGGAGGCTTTCGCTATGCGGATCAGGTCGCCGGGTTTTGCCGCGGCGGCGGCAAGCTGGACGTTCGGATAGGGGTTTCCCTTTGAGCCGTTCCCTTTCGGAGTTCCTTTTTCAAAGTCCACATGAATTTCCGCGGCGGAAAGTCCTGCGGCAAACAGAAGCGCCAGCATGCAAAAATGTTTTCTCATCCAAACAATTCCTCTCGTTAAGTGACAACAAAACCCGGTCTTTAATGTATACAGGACCGGCATGGAAGTCAAGCCAATTTCTGTATTTTTCAGGACCTTGCTTATTTCCCGGCGGGAAGCCAGAGAATCACGCCGCTTTCCGCCGGGGCCAGATCCGGTTCCCATACTTTGCCCCGCCCGGCCGGTTTGCCGGTGGCGGCATCAAAGAAATCGACCTCCTGCGGAAAGGTGATTTTCACGGGACCTGTCAGGCGATGGGCTCCGGCAACGCCATATCCGACAAACACGGCATTGCCCGGTTCGGAATTCGGCTGGATTCCGGCTTCCACCGCCGCGTTATGGAGCAGGGAAGGGGTGATCGCCGCCGTTTTCGCACTGTAGATCAGTGTGCCGCCGTCTTTGAAACGTTTGACGGCAAAGCCGGGCAGGCGGCTCCGTCCCCATGATCCGAGGACTTGCGCCTCCGGATCGTCGACCGAGACGAAACCGTGCATGATGCGTTTCTGAAGGTCTCCCTTGGAGAAATACATTCCGCGTCCGCCGAGACGTCCTTGCGTTCCGCGAACAAGAGAATCCTTTGAATCCGGACGGATCAGAATTTCTTCCGAAGTGGTTTCTGGATGGAAAACGGTTTTCAGTCCGAGCCGGGCAAGAACCTCCGTTGTGCCGGAGAAATCGAGGCTGGTTCTTCCCGCGTCGCCGATGACCCACAGGACATTCCCCTTCCTGCTCAAATGCTGTTTCATGGCATCCAGCTGAGGCTGGCTGAGCGTCAGGGGCGACATCACGACCATGAGTTTGTAGTCGGGCAGGTCCGGACGTGTGATGTCGCTCAGGTAATGGAGCGCCGGAGTGATTCCGGAGGTCTGCCAGACCCCGAAAATGCCTTCCCCGACAGATTCGGACATCGTGCGTGTTTTTTCATCCATGAATACCGCGACTTCCGGAGGAGGGAACTTTCCGGCATTCAGCGTCGCATGATTGTTCATATTCGAGCAGATGCGGATGGCGTCCAGCGCTTCCGGCGCGTGATACCACGAGCCGAACATGTCGAACAGATAAAAGCCGCTTCCGCCGGCGGCAATCGTGCCGGCGGCGTCGCGCAGAAGCTGACTGCGGAATTCCGCCGGATTTTTCGGGATCGCCGCCATCGCCATCCAGTTGCTTCCTCCTGTCTGCTGGGTGCGCCATGTCCGGTGGTCCAGCTCCTGGACGTAGAGGACATCCCGGCAGGTGAACGCATCGATATTGGCATTGGCCGAGGCACCGGAAAATCCCGGCTGGCGCATGGGATGATAATAGCTGACCATCCCGACGATATTGATCGCTTCGTCCTTGATCAGTTCATCCAGGGACAAGCGGCCCGGCTGGGCGAAAATGACGCTGCTGTACCACGTTTCGATTACGGAGGGCCGCTGCCAGCGCGCCTTGATGAATTTCGCCCAGCGGTTCAGCATGCGCGCCGTGCCGATGGAGATGAATCTCCGGCAGTCCGCGATCTTCCGGCCCGCTCCGGGACGGTCGTCAAAATAAAAGTATTTCCGGTATTCGGCGACGCTCGGGTTCCGGGCGGTTTCGAAAGTTACGGACGGATCGCCCCAGGCCTCCCGGAGTTTCTTTTCCGTTCCGTAAATCTCCCTCAGATATTTGCCCAGTGCGTTGCGGTGCGACGCTGAATAGTCGAAGTGGCCGTTGAAGTCGCCATATTCCCATTGCACGAACTGACCGTCGTGTCCTCCCATGATCTGGAATCCGATGGCGATGTTTCCCGCCGGGGTTTTTCGGAGAAAATCAATCAGGTGTGACAACCCTTCCTCGACATATTTCTGATACGCTTCGGAGGTGTAGGACTGGGCCCAGCTGTCCATCACTTTTTTCGGATTGCGCGGCGCATTGGAAAATCCCCGGAAACTTCCCATATATTTTTTCCCGCGGATTCCTTTTTCGTTGCAGAAAATCGAGTCGGGATGCGCTTCCAGCCACTCCGCGTTCGGGTCGCAATTGACAGCCAGAATGACCGCCGCACCAGGGGAGGAATGGTAAATGCGAATCAGATTTTCTTCGATTTTGGAGAAGTCGAATTTGCCTGTGGCGGGATTGTAAGCGGCCTTGTCCCAGTCGACGGAACAATACAGGTTTGATGTGTTGTTGAAGGTGAGGATTACGCGGATGCCCGCTTCGCTCATGGCCTTGTAGTCGTATTCCCCTTTATAGCCGTTGAACGGCACGATTTTCCCGTTTACGGAGAGAAAGGGGCGGTTCCCTCTCCGTATGATCGCCGCTTCCGCCGGTGTCAGGCGAGACATTTCTTCCAGCACGGCTTTCGGGTTTTCCGGGGACGGGTCTTTTGGGTCGTAGACGCCCGGGAAAAGCGGTGCCGGCTTGACCTCTTTCAGTTCCCATCCGAGAATGGTGAGCGCAAGCGGATTACCCGCTATGGAAAGTTCGGGACGGACGAACACATCTTTTTTGCCGGTTTTGAAGCGGATTGTCGAGTTCTGTTCCACACCCGAACGGGAGAGCAGCTGGCTCCAGACTTCGAAGGGGGCGGGCCGTCCGGTTTCACGGCGTTCCGCGTCCAGCAGAACAACGTCGTGAAGCAGAATGGCTCCGTTCACAAATGAATCGATCCGGCAGATGACGGTCGAATCGTATTCCGTTTCCGGTTTGACCGGGGAGGGCGGTGCTGGAATGAGTTTCGAAAATCCCAGTGCATTGCTCTTCTCCCATCGCAGGGAGTTTCCTTCTTTTTTCAGAACGGAAAGTGAATCTCCCTTGTTCAGAAGTTCCGGTGAATCCGTTCCGGCGGAGACGGAAAATATTGCCGTGATGAACAGAAAAACGGATGGACAAAATTTCATCAGAAGTTCTTTTTTCATTTTACGGCGTTCCAATACTGGTCGATGAAGTCAGTCGTATTGAAGTAGAGATAATGGATGCCGGGGAAGGTCTTGACGTGACCGTCGGCAAATACGGCGTTGGCTTGTCCGCGCAGACCTTTCTTCATGTGACGCGGCTCCACCTGACCGTCCGAACTTGCCATCGGCTGCACGATGAAGCATCCGGCGTCTTTCTGGGAACCGCTTGCGTAGGCCGCTTCGATGTGGGCGATTTTATTGGAGGCGTTCCGGATTTGCGAGAGGCGCATGGTGGGGACTTTGTGCGTGCTTGTCACGTAGTAGGAGCACCCGAAATAGCGCCAGTTGTAGCCGTAGGAAATGAATTTGTAGGTATATTTCCACGTCGGCTGAGTCGCACAGCTTTCAGGTCCGTTGACTTTATACTGCGTATATTTGCTGGACTCGGAGGGACAGTAGAAAACCCGGTTGTTCTTTCCGTTGTAACCGTTCACGTAAAAAAGATGCGCCCAGCTCTCGATGGTCGGTTCTCCATAGGAATAGGTGAACAGATCCGCATAGGGCGGAAAATATTCCGAGGAGTCCTGGATATACATTGTTGTGGAGAGACCAAGCTGTTTCAGGTTGGCGACGCATCCGGTGGCGCGGGCGCTTTCCCGCGCCCGGTTGAGCGCCGG
>CAYWZD010000318.1:0-5276 GCA_964462755.1 uncultured Victivallales bacterium
GGAGATCAAGAATGAACGCCTGCCGTTCGCGGTCCGCTTCTGCGTATGGGCTCCGTTCATTCTTCTGCTGGTCGCCATTCTCTGGGCGTGTCTTGCGAAAGTGGATGTGGTGGTCCAGGCGGAAGGAAAACTGGTTACGGACGAATCCACCATCGTGATGAAACCGCTGGAACGTTCCGTCATCAAGAAGATCAATGTAAAGATCGGCGACATCGTCAAAAAAGACCAGCCTTTGATCACGTTCGACCCGACGATCAACAATGCGGACGAGGAACGTCTGAAAAACGAGATCGATGCCCTGACCGCCCAGCTGAACCGTCTCCGCGCGGAATTTGAAGGCGTCCCGTATCCCGGCGGACAGAATCAGTTTGAAAAGTGGCAGCTCGCCATTTTCCGTCAGCGTCAGGAATACTACCGGGAAAAGATGAACTATTATGCCGAGGCTCTTCTCCAGTTGGACGCTTCCGAAAAAAGTAAAAAGGACTCCCTCGCCAAACAGCATGAACGGCTCAAGGAAGTCTTCCGTCTTGAATTGATGTACAAACAGCTCTATGCCAAAAACGCCGCTTCGCTGAAAGACCTGATCCAGATGTCCATGGACCGCATGTCCATGGAGGCGACCGTGGATTCTCTTTCCAACGATATTCTGGAGCTTGAACATAAGCGCGGCACGACCCGTGCCGAAAAAAATGCTTTCATACAGGAGTGGCGCAACAAGATCTCCGAAGACATGATAACGGCTGAACGCGACTTGACCAAAAATCTCAAGGAATATGATCAGGTCGTCCAGCTGGTCAAATATGTCTATCTCCGGGCTCCCTGCGATGCGATGGTCCATGAAATATCTTCGTTCTCTCCGGGCTCGGCCGTCCGCGAGGCGGAATCTTTGATTACTCTGGTGCCCATGACCGGACATATCGAGATGGAGGCGGAGATTCGACCGCAGGACATCGGGCGGGTGTCCATCGGCTCGAACGTCCGGATCAAGCTGACAGCCTATCCCTTCCAGAAGCACGGCACGCTTTATGGAGTTGTCCGCAATATTTCCGAAGATACCCTTCAGAAAGAACAAAATGGCGGGAATACCTATTATTACCGCGCAAGGATCACGGTAAGCGGGAGTTTGGAACATGTGAAAAAGAATTTCCGTCTGATTCCGGGAATGGAAGCCACCGCCGAGATCAAATGCGGACAGCGCCGCGTGATCGAATACATCCTGTATCCTTTGATCAAGGCCCTCGACGAAACCGCAAGGGAACCATAGCATTGGAATGCACCCCTCGATAAACGGGGGCGTTACACTTTTGTTTCAGCCACGTTTCTCAAAATCTTTCTTTTATTACGGACGTTGATATTTTCTCATTTTTATTATTTATTTTGGACAACTCTGCTTGCAATGTGGCAACTCCAATATAAATTTGAAAGTGACATGAGGTTTGGCGGTGTTGCATCAAAATCTTGTAACAGGGGAAAAGTCATGAATGTCAACGAATTGGAATTGTCGGGGCTGAAGCTGGTCGATTCGAACGCTGTTTACACCGGAACTCAAACCTTCCTCATTGATTTCGACGGGGCGGAAAATGTTTCATACAACAATGAGTCGTTGAACTTCCACCTTGATGGGCTGACCGTCGCGGATTCAGGACTGTCCGCGGAGGAACAGGTTAAAATCATCGCGGAACTGAATGCCACCTTTGCCGGTACCGGCATTACCTTTACCGCGGATGCTGCGGGGCTTGAACCGGGAAAATTTTCCACCATCTATGTCGGCGGCAGCGATTCCGCATTTTCCGCCTGCGGCAACTTCCAGGGACTGGCCGAAACCATCGACGCCGGCAATCAGGTCAAAAACGACAACGCGTTCGTTTTTACCGACAAGCTGAATTCTACTGCCGCCATCACCGGAACCATTGCCCATGAAGCCGCCCATCTGGTCGGTTTCCAGCACGACAATGAGAGTGCGTCTGACGGAAAAACCCTGTCCTCTTATGCTAATGGCGGGGAGCATATCCCTCTGAAAATAGTGAATTATTTTTCCAGTAATACCAGTTATTATTCCACAAACTATTCCGATGACGAGGTGTGGCTGTATTTTACGAATACCGATGGTTATGTCAGTTATATCGATACTGTCAACGGGCTGACGACCGTAACAGATAACAGTTCCATTCAGTTCAGCACGGTGAAGGATGGCACTTTTTTCATTGATCCGGGCGCTTCCAGTTCCACGCTTTACGCCGCTTTCGGAACCTCCACCACCAGCCCGTTTTCCGCTTCTTCTCCCGGCACCTTTGATACGATTGCCTATTCCCTCCTTGAGTGGACCATCGTCGGCGGACAGAATGACAATGTCGATGTCAGTTACCTCGACACCGTATCCTATCCGACCACCCTCAGAGTAAAAGACGGCGCCGGGAACCAGCTGGACAGGGCGACGTTCAGAAACAATACCACGGAAAGCACGATTATAGACGCCCTGACAGCAGCGATCTCGACCAATCCTGTCGGGCCGAGTCCCTCGTATAATCCCCCCAGTCCCGGAGCTATTCCCGGCTGGGGTCCCGAGGTTGCTGCCGTAACTTTCGATCCAACGGCCATGCGCTGGCTCGGTTCGTCACAAAGCTGGGCGTCCGGGTCGGTTCCGGGACAAAATGAGTCTCTTTACTTGTATGTGCCCTCATTCAACGATTATCTTGGATACCTGAAGGCCCAAATGCCCACGACCATGGTGAATGAAAAAAAAATAACTGGCTGGTACATTGATTATTCGGGCAATAATGGATATTCTTTCTTTTTGGATATAACCGGAACTGACGGTAATTACGGACTTTACATCCATGACGTCATGTATAACGCCGGCGGAGCGGCTCCGGACTGGAAAGCCGATCCTACCGCAGGGACCAGCCTTACCGGAACCATTACCATTGCTGCCAATAATGAGACTATCACTATGGAAGGGGACGATCCGGAAAAAACTTACTACCTGAACGCCAACTGGACCGATGCTACCCTGTATACCGGTGCGTTTGTCCAAAACGGCGCGGCTGTCACAACGACCGGTGATTTTTCAGGGTCAGGCCCCGGTGTCAGTTTGATCGCTACGATCCTCGCTTCCATGTCTGCCAGTATCGACACCGGCCTGCTCGGCAATTCTTTTTATATGGATAAAATATTAGACCCAACCAATCCGCAAGGGACTATGTACTGGTTCAATACCCTGCAACGGGATCAGTATGACACCGTCTTGTTCAGTGCGGCCTGGGCCGATGATCAGATATTTTATGATCCGTATTGGGCAACGATGGCCTCTCTTACCGATATGCAGGGATATTTGTCGACCTTCAACGACCGCTGGGCTAACTTCAGCCCGGACTTTACCATCCAGCCCAATGATTCAATCGTGTGGGAACTGGGGGTCCTGCCCCTCAGCAATATGGCGCCTGCGGACTATGTCGGCGACGGGAAAAGCGATATTTTATTCACCAATACTTCTACTCAGAACTTAGGGTATTATACCGACGGGGACCCGTCCAAATGGGTATTTCAGGGGGGCTATGCCGCGGGCTGGGACGTTGCCGGTTCGGGTGATTTCGACGGTTTCGGCATTGGCTCTGTCCTTTTCAGCAATGGCTCGGAAATCGGCTATTATGCCGGCGGCAACCCCTCCGCGTGGACCGCCCTCGGCAGCTATTCCGCGGGCTGGACAATTGCCGGAGTCGGTGATTTTGAGGGGACCGGAGTCAGCGATATCCTGTTTACCAGCAGCGATAACCGGTTCGGCTGTTATATTGACGGACAGGCATCCAAATGGCAGGAACTGGGCAGCTATTCCGCGGGCTGGGAAGTCGCCGGGATCGGTGATTTCAACGGCGATGGCAGTGACGATGTGCTGTGTTCCAACGGTTCTGAAACCGGTTATTATGCCGGCGGAGCGATGCCGATCGTGTGGACCCCGCTTGACAGCTATGCCGCGGGCTGGACAATCGCAGGTGTCGGCGATTTCGACGGCGACAACGAAGCCGATGTGCTGTTTTCCAACGGTTCTGAAATCGGCTACTATGCCGGAGGAAAGGCTTCCGGATGGACCCCGCTCGGAAGCTATTCGGCCGGATGGGAAATTGCCGGAGTCGCGGACTTCGACGGCAACGGCAAGAGCGATATCCTCTTCAACAATGCAAGCAACCAGATCGGTTATTATGCCGATGGACTGCCGTCCGGATGGAAGGATCTGGGCAGTTATGCCTCCGGATGGCAAATAGCGATCGCTTAAAAACCATCTTTTCCGTATCGGCTGATCGCGTCCGGAAACGGCAGGTCATTTCCTGCCATATTTACATTGGGGGATGATGTAAATTTTCCGGATGCGTTCCTGCGGTTGATCACGTCCCCATTGAGTATGGGGACCGTTTCTCCCATTACTCTTTTCTTTCCTTTTTTTCAATCGGATTCAAGAGAGAGAAATGGCTTCCGTCCTGAAATTCTCCGGAAACGGTGCAGCCCTCTTGGGGAAGACCGTCCGGAGAATATTCCAGCTTCAGGAGCTGTCCCGGACGAAGGGCCGGAATCTCCCGTTCAGGCAATGCTTTTCTGTTTCCTTTCGAATCCGTCAGGAACAGCCGGAGGGACTGTTTCTTCTGCGGGGAGGCGCTCTCTATTTCGAGCGTAAGCGCGGAACCGCTGCTCCGGCAGAAAATTCCATAGTCGCCGCAGATTTCCGAGAGACCGTCCAGCGAGGGGAAATAGAGATATTCCATCGTCCAGACATTCGCTTTTTCCGGCATCAGCCTCACCGGCGGGAAAACAATTTCCATGGTGTGGTCCGGAGAATTGCCGCCCCGTTTCCATGTATAGAAAAAAGCGCCGTCCCCGCGCAGAAGTTCCGGTCCGGTCCGAATGGCGAAAATTCCTTTGCGTTCGAGGTTCCGGCGGGCGAACCACGGCCGCGACGGCGCGACAAAGACCTCTTTGCGGCCCGGATCGACATCTTCGAAGAGCACGTCTTCCGGGAAATGGGAGACTGTGACTTTCCCGGAGCGGCGCAGGCCTCCTTTCGCGGGAATCAGGACCGGATCCATGCTTCCGGTTCCGAGCCGAAGGATCATATTGGTCCAGAGCATGACTTCCTTCGGGGTCTTTTCCCTGTTGTGAATCTCAAAGGAAATCCGCAGTTTCGAGTCTCCGCTTTCCAGAGAAACGGTTTTTACAGCGCGCAGATTTTCGCTCATGAAAAAGTTGTGTTCCATGGAAACGGAAACCTTTTCGGCGGATGATTTCTT
>CAYWZD010000319.1:0-5272 GCA_964462755.1 uncultured Victivallales bacterium
TAAATCCTCGGATTTCCGCTGATCGAGAACATCACCGCACTCCGAGCACGCTCAATAATACACTCAAAGAGGGACCGTCAAAATCCCGGTCCAGCAGAACTTCCACACCTGCAATCTTCAGGCGTATCCCGGAATTTCCGGAGCAAAGTCCTGCCAAGGGCGGCTTCACTTCCACCATCTCCAGTCGCGGCGGTTCCGGAACTTCTGGGGTCGCTGGAGCACTTTTCTCCGGAACTCCATTGCGCTCCTTTTCAAAGACGCGAATCCAACACTTCGTATTCTCGAAGGGCAGTTCCTTCAATTCGCAATATTCCTGGATCGAAAAACCGCTGTCCCAATACTCCGATAACTGCTCAGCCCAATATTGTCTCGATTCTCCTCGTGACATGTCCCCCCCCCTTTTTCTTTTGCCTAGGAGAGTAATTTATCACGCTCATTTCAAGAATGCCAGATGGGGCTGACTATGTGTATACTTTCATGGGGACGAATCAGAAGTTTCATTCTGTTCACGGATTCCCGAAACCTGAGAAAATTATAGGAATATTCCGGAAAAGTTTAAGGTGATTTCCCAGAAAAATGGTATTTTTTCCTCCATTGTATACAACACGAATCCTTTATGCGTCCAGATCGCATTCGAAAAAAAAAACATGGAGGTGAAAATTGATTACCCGTGAAGAATTTCTCAAGTTGCCGCTTCGGGGGGAGTATGACGTGATTGTGGTGGGAGGCGGCCCCGCCGGTATTGCCGCCGGTTTCGCCGCCGCCCGCAGCGGCTTGAAAACCCTGATCGTCGAACAGTTCAATTCGCTGGGCGGGATTGCCGGTGCGGGAGGGCACGGTGCGCTGGCCAAGCTCGAAGTCAGCGGCGGAACCACGCGGATTGTCGGGGGCCTGATATGGGAAATCGTCCAGCGTCTCGACGCGGAGGGCAAAGCCGACGTCCAGCCCGGAGTCGCGGTCTTCTTCGAAGTGGAGGGGCTGAAGCGCGTTCTTGAGGATATGGCGGGAGAATGCGGCTGTTCCCTGCTTTACTACACCCAGTTCGCCGACGTCGCGCTCGAAGGGGAATCCATCGCCGGAATCGTGGTGCAGAACAAAAGCGGACGCGGCGCATACAAGGCGAAAATCTACATCGACGCCAGCGGCGACGGGGATCTTGCCGCCCGTTCCGGAGCCCCTTTCGAATACGGGGACTCCGAGGGGGTCTGCCAGCCCATGACCCTGATGTTCACGATCGGCGGCGTCGAATGGGACCGCGTCTGCGAATTCCGGAATCTGCAGGGAGGACGCCATGATAAACTGAAAGCCGTCTGGAAACAGGCGCAGGACAACGGCGACATGCGCCCGTTCCAGACGGAAATCATGGGATGGTGGCACACGAAAACACGTCCCGATCAGGTGGGAATCAATTTCACCCACATCAATTTCGTCAGCGCCATCAAAGCCGAAGACCTCACCGCCGCGACGATCGAAGGGCGCAAGCAGGCCTATGAAACCATTTCCGTCTATCGCAAATACATTCCCGGAATGGAAAACTGTTACATGGTTTCCACCCCGGCAATGGTCGGCACACGCGAATCCCGCCGGATTGTCGGACACTACATGCTCACGAAAGAAGACATCAAAAGCGCCTGCACCTTCCCGGATTCCATCGGATACGGGTCGGCCTTTATCGACATCCACGGGAAACACGGTCCCGGACTGGCCGGAGAAACCTGGTATCCGCCGCCGGGATTCAAATACCAGCTCCCCTACCGGATTCTTCTGCCGAAAAAGGTGAACAATCTGCTGGTCGCGGGACGGTGTGTCAGCGTCACGCACGAGGCATTGGGAAGTGTCCGGTTCATTGTTCAATGCGCCGTGACAGGGGAAGCCGCCGGAGTCGCCGCCGTCCTTGCCGTCAGACACTCAATCCATCCCTCCGAAGTCGATACGGCAGAACTTCAATCCGAACTGACTGCCCGGTCCTGCATCGTGAAATGCTGAAAAAATGAACAGGAATCTCTTGACAACCGGAATTCCGCATGTATTTTAAGTGGTAAATAAAAGTTTACCTCTTAAGATCGGACAGGTAAAAAATGGCGGGATTTCCGGCCTATATGAGAATCCGGCAATATGTTCTGGACCTGATGCGGGAACACCGGAACATGGATGTCAGCATCCCGTCGGAGCGTGAGTTGTGCCGCAAGTTCGGCGTAACGCGTCCGACGGCCCGGAAGGCATTGAAGGCACTGATCGATGAAAAATACCTTTATATGAAGCCGGGACACGGCATGTTCATCCGCGCCGAACAGCTGGAAGCAACCCCGGGGTTGCGTTTCAAACGAATCATGATGGTCATCGGGGACGGCGGATTGTCGTGCATGGACGGTTTTTTCATGTCCGCTCTGGAGAAACTTTGCGCCTCCCTCAAATATCATCCCGTCCACCTTCAGGTGGTTCCGCTGGATGTGGACCACGACAGCGCGCTTGCACAAATCGAAATGTACAATCCCGGCGGAATTCTCTGGCTCCGTCCCGGAGACAAAGGCAAAAGACTGATCGGGGAAATCCGGGAAAAAATTCCCGTCATCACGCTTGGCCTGGTTCCGGATGGGAACCCCTATTCCGTCACCTGCGACTATGCGGAAGCGGGCAGATTGAGCGCGAAATGGTTCCGCTCCCGCTCCCTGAACAAAGTGGCGTTCCTTCAGGACAGTCCGGGTGCAATCAGGGAATCGGTATACATAGGCTGGCGGAAGGCTTTTCCGAAATACGGGGAAAGCCTTCATTATTGCTGCCGCTACCTCCGGGAGAACAGCCAGTCCGCCGTCCGGCAGCTTGCCGGATTTCTGGAGAGCCGTGAAATCGACGGCATTTTCACTTTCGCCTCTTTTTACCCGATTCTGGACGCGGCACTGAAACGACTCGGCAGGACCGGAATTCCGATTCTCTCGGACAATAATTTCAGCAGTTTCCATCTGCTGGAAAACCGTCCTTCCGCGGAACTGGTGATGTTTCCCCCGGAAATCCCGGAAACGGCGTCCGGACTGATGCTCCGTATTTTGAACGAGCCCGGTTTCAGACTGAAAAAAGAAACCGTCGTCGCTCCGTATATCCTTCCCGTTTCCGCTTCGGAAAGGATTTGAGCATGCACGCACACGCTCTTCTTGTATTGAATAATCAAACAGAAATAATGGAGTCGGAATGAATTCTATTCAGATGGATTTTCCGTTATCGCGTCCGCACTGCGGACTCCCCATGGCCAACGGCAACCTCGGAATTCTGATCTGGGGAGACAAGACATTGAATCTCACGGTCAACCGGAGTGATTTCTGGGATCACCGCGGCGGAGAAAATATCGTGGAGGGCACCCGTTACGACAGGCTCGCCGAGTTTGCAAAGAAACACGGATTCTCCTCAAAACTGAATGAACTGATTCTCTCCCGCAGAAAGAACTGGGAAGTCGATTTTCTCCGTCCGCAGAGAATCCCCGTCGGACGTTTCGAACTGAATTTCGGCGGGAACGTCAAACCCGTTTTCATCCGTCTGGACTACGAAACGGGCGAAGCGGCGGTTTCCCTCTCCGACGGCGCCGAACTGAAAATCAACATTTCCCTTCGGAGGCATGTCGTCTTCATCGACGATCCCGGCCGGAGCATTCGAAGCATCCGAAGCCGTCCTTCATGGGAGTTCCGCAAATCGAAGGCGTGGCTTTCCAGATTCGGATTCCAGCCGCCGGAACTCCTCCCGGACGGCTGGAAGATCAGCTGTCCCGATCCCTCGGACGGTTCCCTCACGGTCTGCTGCACCCGGCAGGGCGAAGGATATGTATTGTCCACCGACGGCGCTTCGGACAACCGCGAAGAAACCCTCCGGAACAACCGTATTTCCTGGGAAAAATTCTGGTCCGATGTTCCGGAGCTGGACATTCCCGATCCGTTTTATGCGAAACTCTTCCGCTTCAACATCTACAAATTCGCCGCGGCCACGCACCCGAACGGAGTCGCCGCCGGACTTCAGGGGCCCTGGCACGAGGAGTATCAGGAAGCCCAATGGAGCGGCGATTTTCACTTCAATGTAAACGTCCAGATGATCTACGGCGCCGCGCTTTCGCTGGGCAGATGCGAACATCTCCTGCCGCTGTTCGACATGATCGAATCCGCCCCGTTTCAGGAGAGTCTCCGCCACAATGCCAGACAGCTTTTCGGAATCGACGACGCTCTCTGGTTCACCCATGCGGTCGACGACCGCGGCCAACAATGCGGGGGACTTTCCTGCGGCTCGGTGCTCGACCCCGCGTGCGGGGCATGGACCGCCCTGCTGTATTACGGTTACTGGAAGCACACCGGCGATGCCGCGTTTCTGCGGAAACGTGCGTTCCCGTTCATCCGCGGCATCATGCGCGGATACGAGGCCATGCTGGACAAGGATTTCAATATTCCGGTGGCAATCTCGGCCGAATATGCGGCGTCCAACCGCAATGGCGACACCGCCGGGCGGAATCCGTCCTATCAGCTCGCGGCCATGCGCAAACTGGCGCAAATTCTGGTGGAATTGTCCGGGGTTCTGGAACTTCCGCCGGAAAAAATCTGGCTGGACGTGCTGAAACGTCTCCCGGAATACACCCTCGTGGAAGGATACGACGCAAGTTCCCATAACTTCGTCAAACGCATCGGGATATGGGAAGGTCAGGATCTTGCGAACTGTCACCGGCATCATTCGCACCTGGCGTGTCTTTATCCTTTCGATTCCCTGCCGGAGAAACTTTCCCCGGAACAGCAGGAGATTCTGGAGACTTCCATAGATCACTGGATCGCGATGGGCGAAGGCCAGTGGAGCGAATGGTGCTATCCGTGGGCATTCATTCTGCTGGCCCGCATGGGCATCAACGAGGCGCCGATGGTGATGATGGACGTCTGGCGCAAACACTTCATCAACGAGGGGCTGTGCACCGTTTATCTGCCGCGATTCCGGGGCATGATCGCCCACCGGAGGCTCGACATCCCGAAACCGAAGGAGGAAAACGAGATCATGCAGCTCGACGGCGCCATGGGGTTCATCTCCGCCTTGATCGAGATGTCCGCGTATAAGAAAGGCTCGACGGTTTACCTGTTCCGCGGAATTCCGTCGGACTGGAAAGATTATTCGTTCCGGAACCTCCCCCTGCCCGGCGGATACCGGGTTTCGGCCCGGCGGGGCGGGGAAATCGTCGTCACGGGTCCGAAAGAGGAAACGCTCCGCGTCCATGCGGACGGCAAGGTTTTGGAATGCCGGGTCCGTCCCCGCTGAG
>CAYWZD010000320.1:0-5266 GCA_964462755.1 uncultured Victivallales bacterium
GGTTTTCCCGCGCCGACGGCGTTCCACGGGAGGGTGGTCGGATGTGTCAGCGTCACGGAGGCGTCCGTCATGCCGACATGCCCGTCCATGTAACCGAGATTCCCATGCTTCGAATGGCGCAAGGCGAAACGCAGGGTTGCATCGAAAAAGTCATAATATCCCTGAAGGTTGTCCGTATTGCTGATGCGGCTTTCCCCGATCAGCATTGTTTCGGATTCGCGTTTTACTTTTCCGACCTTGACCGGAACGGAAACTTCCCGGTTGACACCCCATTCCGGATTGTTCACCGAGTAATTCAGGCGCCCGAAAAGATTGGCATTGTAGCCGTAGTGCGACGCATTCACGCTGATCTCTTTGCTCTGGATGAAAGGCGCCAGCGTCGGACACGAAAAAATGCCGTTGGTCGGGTAGGAAGCCCACCCGGCGTAGTTGAAGTAATTTCTGGATGGATAAATATAAATTCCGACAGCGCCCGCCCAAGTGGTCTTCGGAGTGCTCCAGCTGGTGTTTTCCCCGGCGATGGAGGTTGGAAAACAGTCCTTGTAGTCATTAATATACAAGGCGAAGGCTCCGGTGATCTGCTTGGCGTTCGAGGCGCATGCGGCGGCCCGCGCCTTTTCCCGGGCCTTGTTCAGTGCCGGCAGCAGCATCGAGGCCAGAATCGCGATGATCGCAATTACGACCAGGAGCTCTATGAGCGTAAAAGTCCTGTTCCCTCTGATTTTCATATTTCCTCCTTGGTTAAATATGATATGAGAATGGTTCATGATAGACTTCCATTTCCGGTTTTGCGGATGACTCATGCGGCCCTCCGGACGATTCGCGGTTCATGAATTCCACCTTTTGAAAAAGCCGGCGAGGCGAATAGGTTTCCTCCATCAGGGCTTTTGTCACATTGAACCCCATGATTTCATGGTTCATGGTGAATGCACTGATTTGCGGACATATTTTCAGATAGATCGGATCGTCCCGGAACATGACGAGTTTCACGGTATCCGGGATTCCTGCCTTACGATACAGCTGGAACCCGTCCTGTGGTTGAAATCTGCCGCCGACATCAACAATAACGGCATCTGCACGGCAGTCTTCCCAGGACTTTCGAAGCACGTCAGGAAATCCCGGCATTCGGTTTTGTTCGGTGAATATGTCTTTCCTGAAGAACTTCATTACGAGTTCTCCGCAGACTTTGCGGCAGGTGAGGTTCAGTTCGTTTAGCGGATCATCCAGATACCCGCCCATGTAGAGCAGGTTTCGGCAGCCTTGCATATGAAAATGGAGCAACGTGTTCTCAAGGCATTTCCGAAGGTCGAATATTCCATCGATCCATGCTGAAAAGAAGGAGTCCCAGGGGCTTTTCAGGTGGGGACCGAACATACGGACGAATCCGACCCGGACCTCTCGCTCCATGAGGGCTTTGAAGACGGGGTTATACCACTGTCCGAAAACGATCAGCCGCGAGTCCTGCCGGAGGCAGGACAACGCCTCCCAGTCGATGTTTCGGTTGTCGTTGGTTTTGGAGAAAGGAATTGTCTGGACCCGCCAGCCTTCTTCCGAAGCCGCCCGGACCGCTCCATAAAACAAATCGGAAAATTGACGGAAGGAAAGGGGTCTGTTCTGTAAATATTCCGGATAAGGAATCAGGAAAGAAATGACGCGCTCCCTGGGATCTTTCTCCGGCTGGCGGACGAATGTCCCGCGCGACTTGATCCGCTCGATCAGACCTTCTTCTTCCAGTTTCTTCAGGGAATCCCGGAGGGTGTCCCGTGCCACGCCGTATTGAACGGACAGCTCCAGTTCCGTGGGGAGTTTTGTCCCGGGAGGAGTGATTCCCGCGATGATGTTTCGTCGCAGATCATTGAAAATCATGTCCCGTTTCATTGGCGGCGGTGTCCCTGCTTTTTTTGTTATGTATACCGTAAGTATACCGTATATTATAATCATGGTTTCTGGTTTGTCAACCCATGTTTCCTTGAAAAATCATTTTTTTTGAAATTTCGGTATGGCGCCAGTGAAACATTTCCATTTCTGAAAAAAGTGTCATGCAATACTCCCCGTATTGCCGCAGTCCAGCCGAGGAGGCTGGTTGTGCAAAGCACGAAATCTCCCGCCCGGAGCGGTTCCAGCCGCTCAAGTTCGAGAGCTCCGGGCGTTCCCCGAAAGGCGACCTCATGGGAGCGGCGGCTCTCGCTCTTTCAGAGCTCGTCCGTCAGCGTGGGAACCGCCGCTGCAAAGGCAAAGAACAGGAGGGCTCCGTGCCCTCCAATTCCGCGGCAGGGAAGCGTTCTCTGCATCGCGGCAAACCCGTTTGCCGTTTTTGAAAATTCCGACTGATGCCATGCAATTTCGTAATACGTCGCTAGAAGTTCTCAAAGACGGCGGTTGTTCCGATATTCGCGGTCCGGGTGTTGAATCGTTTGCCGGGAGAGTGTATGTTACCCATTCACTGGAAAGGGAAAATCACATGGATCGGGAAATGCTTTGGAATTGCTTGTCGCGCGCCGTTGAATTCAGAACCTCCTTCCTTGCGGAACCGCACGACGGCGCGTTCCGTCTTGTCAACGGATTTACGGAACATCTGCCCGGTCTTGTGATCGACGTTTTTGCCAAAACCGCCGTTCTACACGATTATTCCGCGGACGGGGAATTCGAGCGGGAGCCGGAGCCGCTGAAAACATTCCTTCTCGAAAACCTTCCGTGGCTCAAGGCGATTGTCCTGAAGAAAAGGAGTTCGGATTCCATCGCGGAAAAAAATGGAGTCCTGATCCACGGCGTCAAGCCGGACACCCGGGTACGGGAGCACGGCGTCGCTTACGCCGTCGATCTCATGATGAACCGCGACAACAGTTTCTACGCCGATACGCGCTTTTTGCGGAAATGGCTGATCGAAAACATGGCGGGCCGTTCCGTCCTGAACACCTTCGCCTATACGGGAAGCCTCGGAGTCGCCGCTCTGGGAGGACATGCATCCGAGGTGGTCCAGACAGACCTTTCAGAAAAATTTCTGGCTCTGGCCGGGCGTTCCTGTTCCATGAATGCCTTTCATTACACCGGGAAAAACTTCATCGCCGGCAATTTTTTTCCGGTCGTCGGCCGGCTGAAGAAATCTGGACGCCTCTTCGACTGCGTTATTCTGGACCCTCCGTTCTTTTCGAAGACGGTGAAAGGGATCGTTGACCTGGAATACAACCCTCTCTCCCTGATCAATAAAGTGCGTCCGCTGGTGAAAGATGGGGGGACTCTGGTGGTCGTCAACAACTCCCTGTTCCTGCCCGGCAAGGATTTCCTCTCCGGAATCGACGGCCTTTGCGACGATGTTTATCTGAGGAGGGAAACGATTCTGCCGGTCCCGGAGGATTTCATCGGCCCCGATCCGGACTACCTCCAGTCATACGCGGCCAGTCCGGAGCCATTCAACCACCCTACAAAAATTGTGATCCTCCGGGTCGCCCGGAAGTAAAAATTTTCGGGGAAGGGAACTTGTCGGCAGACCGGAACGGGGGACTCGTGCAGAGGCAATCCATCAAACGGAGAAGAGAATGTGCGGTATGAATAAGACAGTGAAGCGGATGGCCGCTCTGGTTCTAACGGCGGGTCTCTGTTGGTACATTCCCTGCGCGGGAGCGAAACCGGAAGCGGATTCCGCAGAGAAACAGGCGGAGCCCGGCGTGGTGAAATTCACCGATGTGACGGAGGCGGTCGGCATTCGCGGCAGGGGCAATGCCATCTCCTGGGGCGATCTCGACAATGACGGCTTTGCCGATCTGGTCATTGACGGGGTGATCTATCGCAACGAAAAGGGGAAAAAGTTTACCGCAGTGGCTGCGTTGGACATGGCCGCCTACCGGGGGCCTGCCCTGATCGCCGATTTCAACGGCGACGGTTTTTGCGACCTCTACTTAGCGGGGAAGGGAGGCGCGCTGTTCCTTGGCGACGGCAAATTTCACTTCACCAAAGGAAGCGCCGCGCTGAATCCCCGGCCCTGCGAGGGACTCGCCGCCGCCGACTTCGACAATGATGGCTGGGTTGATCTCTATCTGGCCAACTACGAGAATTGGAAACTGCAGAAATGTTTTCCTGACGTCCTTCTGCGCAACCATCGCGGCGAACTCCGCGAAGAGTGGATTGCCCCCGATAAGAAACTCATGCGCGGCCGGGGCGCGACCTGTTGCGATTTCAACGAGGACCGCCTGATTGACATTTATGTCTCCAACTACCGCCTGATGCCCAATTTTCTCTGGGTCAACCAGGGAAAGATGCGGTTTGCCGATCAAGCCCGCGAACTTGGCTGCGCCGGGGCGGAACGGAAAAATATGACTTTCAAGAACAGCCGCGGCATTGTCTACGGGAGTTCCGGCCATACCATCGGTTCGGTCTGGGCGGACTTCGACAACGATACTTATTTTGACCTTTTTGTCGGCAATTTTTCCCACCCTCCGACCTATCAGGACCGTCCGCAGTTCCTGAAAAACAGCGGGCCCAATGGGAAATGGCGCTTCATTGACAAAAGCACGACCGCCGCGATTCCCTGGCAGGAATCCTACGGTTCTCCGGCCGCAGGCGACATCGATAATGATGGTTTTGTCGATTTAGCCTATACCGCTTACTACAAAGGAGATACATCCCGCCTTTTCCGCAACCTCGGCGGCTGGCGCTTTCGGGACATTACCGCGACTTCCGGGATCAAGTGCGGCCTCGGCAGGCAGTGCGCCTTTGCCGATTATGACAACGACGGACGGGTCGACGTGTTCATCAATGGACGTCTCTTCCATAACGATTCCACCACTCCGGGCGGCTGGCTGGAAGTGACGGTCCGCGGGGCGGCCCCCAACACTTCCTCGCCGGGGACGAAAGTGATTGCACATTGCGGCGACAGAAAGTATATCCGTCAGGTGGAGATCGGCACCGGTTCCGGCAATCAGAACGACCTTCGGCTGCATTTCGGTCTTGGCTCCTGGACCGGGGCGGTCACGCTTGAAGTGATTCCGCTCGTCGGAGAAAAAATCCGGATGGAGACGCCGGTCAACCGCATTGTCGAAGTCCGGCTGCGATAATTTGCGGAATTCTATTCTTCCCGCCTCGGAGGGACTCCCCGACAAGTTCGGGAGTTCCGGACATTTTCCGAAGAAAGCCTCCGGCGGCATATCCTTATTTCGACAAAAACAAAGAATTTTTCCGGGTAGGCCTTGACAAAGGAAGATGTGCGGATTATAATTACATATAGATCGAGTCAAATTTTACGGAATGAGGCGAAAATGCAAAAACGGGT
>CAYWZD010000321.1:0-5257 GCA_964462755.1 uncultured Victivallales bacterium
CCAGTGGAAATTCAACGCCCTGATCCAGATCTGCGAATATACCGGCGTCTACGGCGTCAGTTTCCTTGTCGTTCTGGTGAACCTCTCCATCGGGGTTTTCCTGAAACAGCTTTTCCTTCCCGGCGACAGGAAGGGGAGTGCGATCCGTCTGTATTCGCTGATTTTCGCCTTTGCCCTGGTGCAGCTCTCCATTGCGTTCTCCATCAAAAACGTAGTCCGGCTCAAAGCCGCTTCCTCCGACTATTCCACTCTCCGGATCGGCGTGGTCCAGCCGGATTTGTCCCAGCGCCGGAAGGGAGGCCCGGAACTGGTTCTGGAGGCGCTCGACGTCTGCGTCTCCCTTTCCGAAAAGCTGATGGAGAATTTCGGGGAGGAGAATGCGGCGGACCGCCCCGCGCTTCTGGTCTGGCCGGAAAGCGCGATTCCAGTGCCCTACAACGCGGATGCCCCGCTTTCGGAACGCTACCGCAATGAAGTGAGACGCCTGAACAGGATTACCGGAACGCCCCTTCTGATCGGGAGCCTTTACCTCGAACCGAACCCGAAAAATGCCGATCAGGCCTTTGTCTACAACTCCGCCTTGTTCATCCGGAACGGGGGGCTGGTGGAAGATATCTACAGCAAGATCCATATAGTTCCGTTCGGGGAATATGTTCCGTTCGGGGAGACCTTCCCGTGGCTGAACCGTCTGGTGGGGATGGGCCGCAATCTTTCGCGCGGGAAACAGTTCCGTCCGCTGGAAATCGCTCCGGGCGCCCGTGCCGGTGTCTCCATCTGTTACGAGGATGTTTTTGCCTACATCTCCCGGGCGCAGGCGCTCAACGGTGCGAATTTCCTGCTGGTGGTCACCAACGACGCCTGGTATCCTACCAGCGATGAACCCGTCCAGCACTTCGCCAACTCCGTATTCCGCGCGGTGGAGACCCGCCTGCCCATGCTCCGCTGCGGCAATTCCAATTTCAGTGTCGCGGTTGATCCGACCGGACGCGTTTCCGATTCGATCCGCAAGGACGACCCCGGCTGGACCGGACGCCAGAGCGCGGTTCTCACCGTCCGCTACAACCCGGACCCGAAGCCCACTTTCTACACGCGTTACGGCAATGTGTTCGTGGGCGTTTGTTTCGCCTTTGCCCTGCTGATTTTCGCGGTGGCCGTGATCCAGTGGAAAATTTACAAATCCGCTTTTCTGGATGTCTTTGAAAAAACATCCGGCGAAAAGGGATACTGACCTTTCTGCCGGACGCTTGGGTTCGTAAGCCGATCGAATATCAATACTGAATGTCGGGAAGAATGGGATCGTAGCGGGGATGCTCCACTTTGGGAACCCGCAGACCGCCTGTCCGGTAGATTGTGGGCGGTGCGTCGCATTCGAAGTCCAGTACGGGACAGAATCTCTTTTTGAGTGATCCGGGAAGCTGCACGACGACGCGCTGTCCTTCCTGGCGGAAACTCAGTTCTCCGACGTTCTTGACCGTGACCCGACGAACGTTGACCTTCAGTCCGGTAAGCGTATAGGCCGATCCCGGCCAGTAGGCCATGGTCAGGAACAGGTGATTCCCGGAGGCGGTGAAGGTTCCCTGATGATCCCAGTCGCCGCGGTCTCCCGGCTTCGGAAGAATCGGACTGAGGGGCAGGGGGGCGCAATCGGTGATCGCCTCCTCGCCGCCCTCCCGGAGCCACTCGCCGACAGCCCGGATGATTTCCACGGATTCTTCCGGGATGGAGCCGTCGCCGCGCGGTCCGATGTTCAGCAGAATGTTGCCGCGTCCGGAAGCCGCCGTCAGGAGCATTTTCACCACATCGAGGGGGGACTTCCAGTTGGAGTCTCCCGCATGGAATCCCCAGTGGTCGTTGAGCGTGAGGCAGGCTTCCCATGGACGCCACGGGTCCGGGGCGGTCAGGTGCTGCTCCGGGGTGCCGAAATCGCCGGGCAGGCAATTCCTTCCGTTGAACAGCAGATGAGGCTGAACCGCGCGCATGGCGGCATTCATTTTTTCCGCCTGCCATCCGTTCCGGTTGAAGGGCCACCAGCCGTCATACCAGAGAATGTCGATCGGGTTGAATTTTTCGACCAGTTCGGTCAGGCGCGCGAAGGTGTTCCGGATGAAAATTTCGTAGTCCGCCGAGTTCTCCAGCGCGTCCGCGGCGTCGGGACGGTCGTGCCAGTTGTTGAGGCTGTGATACAGTCCGATTTTGAGTCCGTGCTTCCGGGCGGCGCGTATGATTTCCGCCGTCAGGTCGCGTCCGCAAACGCGGAACGAGTTGAGTTCCGTCAGCTTTGTATCGTAAAGGCGAAAGCCTTCATGGTGCATGGTGGTGAACACGAGGTATTTCATTCCGCCCGCGACGGCCAGTTCGCAGATTTCATCGGCGTTGAAACGGTCCGGGCTGAAATGTTTTGCGATTTCGTCGATTTCGGACGGCTGAATCTGTTCCCGGTTCATGACCCATTCGCCGCGGGCCAGCTGGCTGAAAAGCCCGTAATGGACGAACATTCCATAACGCAGTTTAGTGAAATCGTTGATATTCATTCATTTCTTTCCTGTCAGGATTTGAGTCCGATTCCGACATTCAGAATGTGTTCGACCAGAGGAGTCGGGTCCTCCAGACCATGAGGATGGTGACCGCCCGGATGACGGAACACCTTGAGGTTGTTTCCGCCCAGACCGCGATAATTTTTTTCGAGAATGTCGATGTTTTCCGTGGAGGGAACCACCGTGTCGTCGACTCCGGCCGTATGCACCAGAGGAATTCCCGCCTTGATGAACGGACGCAGATTGTCCACCGGATTGCCGGCCCATGCGATCGCTTCCGTCTCGTTTTTGAACTCATAATCCTGGATCAGTTTAGTCCAGTCGTCCTTGCTGCCGATTCCCATTCCGCGTCCGGCGGGCCAGCTCTTGAAGTCGCAGACGGCATTGTCGCCGTAGACGCATGAAAGCTTGTCGAGGTTCTGCGAACCCCAGTTGTAGATGTAAAGGCCGCCCCGGCTCAGACCGAGCAGGATGACGTGCTTCGCAAAACCGTAATTTTCGTGCAGTTCCCTGTAGAAAACATCGAAATGTTTCATCGCGTTCGGACATCCGAACGTATTCCCGACGCTCATGAAGGCCAGATAAAATCCCCGGTTGAGCATTTCCAGCTCGAATTTCGGGAACGCCTCGAAAAATTCCGCCTTCCAGACCCATTGTTTGCCGGGACGCGGGGCCTTTGGTTCGACGACTTTGCACTTGCATCCGTCGAGTTCGAAATCGTGCATTCTGAAACCGTAATAATCCGATACGGTGCCGAGCTTGTCCAATGGCTTTTGGTTCGTTTTCACTTTTTTTCCTTCTGTAAATCCGCCCCCGCGGAATGGTTCAATGAAATCTAGAATCATCCGGCAATCCTAATAATATACGATCGTCCTGCATGAATGCAAACGCTAACTCTTTTTCCGGAACCATTTCGGCATTCCTTCCGCCCGCAGACGGACGACTTTTTCCTGTCTCCGGCGCAAAATCTCCTCCCGCGTCCGGCTGAGACCGGGGTCTGAATAGGGAACTCCCGCGGTGGACCGGGTCGCGATCAGAATCTCCTTTTCCGGCAGGGGAGCCAGATTGGATTGCGTGGACAATGCCGCCACGGTTCCTCCGCGTTTTCGTCCGAACGGTTTGCTTTCATAAAGACTGAATCCGTTTTCCAGCAGGGCGCCGATGAACGGATAGGCGGAAGAGTAGGTCGCCAGAAGAGCGTCGGGTTTCATCCGCTGTTTCAGGGCGGCGAGGAATTCGAGCGTCCAGAGTTCCGGGTTGGTTTCCGGCGAAAAGCCGTCCAGAAAAACCGCATCGAACAGAAGACCGTCCGGAAGAACTTTCCGGGCGTCCCCGAAACGAAGTTCCAGACGGAAATGGTCAGCCTCATAAAAGGAATGTTCCGCGACGGCGTCCAGCAATGCGCGGTCGGGATGTTCCGGCAGCTGACGCGCCGCTTTCAGGACCGCCGGGTCCGCCTCCAGCGAAATCACGGATAAACGCCCGTGCGGAATTTCCCGGGTCAGCTGAGCCAGTGCGGACGCGTTGAATCCCATTCCGAACCCGACGTCTAGGATTCGAAGCTCTTCGCCTTGCGCGAGCCGTTCCCTGATGCGGCAGGGCTCGATGTATTTTTTGACGGATTCCGTGAGGGCTCCCGCCGTGGAGTGAAAATACTGCCGGTAGCCCGGATGATACAGCGTATAGGAACCGTCCCCGGTCTTCGGCGCGAATTCAAATGGAGTCTCCGCGCCGCGGGTTTCGAAGTAGCGCAGAAACATTTCCCGGAACTGTCCTTTTTTCATCCACCATCGGGGTGCGAGGATTTCCGCCGCGTCAGCGTCGGCGCTCAGGCGCATGACCGCGACCTTTTCCGGCAGACGTTCCAGAAACAGCGCGAGTTCCTGCGCGTATTCGTATTCGTTGAGGGGTTTGACAAGTCCGTCGTGAAGCATTTTCGCCATCGGCGTTCCTCGGAGGACCATCAGATGGTGGAACTTGACCGCCTGAAACGGGAGCTGTGCGATCTCGTCGGCCGTATGGAGAAAATCGGCGCGCGTTTCGCCGGGAAGCCCGAGAATCACGTGCGCGGCACACTTTATGTTGTATTCATCGAGGCGGATGACGGCGTTCCGGACATCGGCGAAGATATGTCCGCGCCGGATGCGTTTCAAGGTTTCGTCATTGGCGGTCTGGACTCCGAGTTCGATCCACAGTTCATACCGCTGGTTGAGTTCGGCCAGATATTCGATGCATTCCGGGGCGAGACAATCCGGGCGGGTGGCGATTACCAGCGTCTTGTAGTCCGCCGTTTTCAGAGCTTCCGAATAGAGGGAACGCAGGGTATCCACATCCGCGAATGTATTTGTATAGGCTTGGAAATAGGCCAGATACGGACCGTCCGAACCGTAACGCTCCCGGACGTATTCTTTTCCGCGCGCGGCCTGTTCCGCAAGGCTCATGCCGGGGGCCAGATGCCGGGCCGCCGAGCCGTCCGCCGCACAGAAGGCGCAGGGACCGGACCCGTCGGCGCGGTTGGGACACGACAGTCCCAGATCGAACGGAATCCGGTGCGGCGGCGTTCCGAAACGTTCCGCAAGGAGATCTCCGAAAAAGCGGATCCGCCTCATTCCTGTGCCGGAAGCAGCTTCTGCGTGGCGTGGAGGCGTTCAATCGCGGGCGCGGCGCCGTCTTCGGCGCGGAAAACCGACGTTCCCGCAACGAGCATGTTCGCTCCCGCGGCA
>CAYWZD010000322.1:0-5232 GCA_964462755.1 uncultured Victivallales bacterium
ACGTGATCTTTCCATTGCGCTTTCCGAGGAAATCGAACCGTTCAACTGGGAAGTAAAAACTCCGCTCGGAAACGTCCGGACTTCAAGGAATTTCTACAACTTCACCGTCATACGGAACGCTCCGCGCGATCGTATCATCCCGCTCGAAGTCTCCGGCAGGACGACAGGCGCCATGCTCCACCTCAACGGCGCCCCGTTCCTGCTCTGTGAAAGCGAGGAAGCCGCAAAACTTTTCGCGGGATATGAGGACCCGGCAGTCACCCGTCTGAGAAATGCGGCGGAAAAATTCCCGGAAGAAAAAGTTTTTTTCACAAAACTGACTGGATTCTCCGCTTGTTTCGGCTTCAGCTCCTACGGCGATGCCCCTATCAAAATTCCTGAAAAGAATCCCCCGTGGCTCTTCCGTACCAACTGGTGGGACTTTGGAGACGGCTGGTTCACATATCCAAAAATGCCCCTGCCCGAAGCGGTTATGCGCGACACCCGTTCCCTGATGGAACAGTGGGCTCTTTTCCGCTATACGATGGAAATCGGCATGTGCACCAATCAGTGGGCCAAGATCACCGAACAGCTGGCGCACATGGCCGAATTCACCGGAAGTCCGCTGATCCGGGAGGCCGCGGCTTTCAATACCAAACGCATGTGCACCCCCTATTCGCTTGGACGCACCAATCCGGACAAGGATCACTACCGTTCCGGATACGAGCCCGATTGCGGCGAAATCGACTGTGCCATCATGGGGGAAGCACTGGGGCACGACAGCGAATACAATCTGGAAACCGACGCCCATCTGAGTGCTGTTTACAAGGTGATTCCGCTCCCCGAAATCGTAAGCTACCAGCAGAAATATTACCGCTTCAAGACGCACCTCACACTCCCGCGGAGCAACAAGGTTCCTGAGTTTACGTTCAGTCAGACATGCAGTCCGACCGACACCAATTTCCGGACCCGTTACTATACCCACAAGACAGGGGCACTGGTGGACAAAATTCATTACGGCGACCTCTGGGAAGGAAAGAACAATCCGGAGAAAACGGTCTGGCCCTGCATGGAAACCGCTCCCTTCACGCGCATCCTCGACAACCGTTACGCATTCGTCAATACCGGTAGCTACTACGCCATTTTGTATCTCGGCTACCCCTTCCCCGTCTGGCAGAGCTGGTCCGCCAGCGAGTTCGAGGGCAATTCCCTGAAACTTTCCGGCTGGGGCGGCATGGGATACGGCGGCTGGCAGTATTTCTCTGCAAAACCGGGCGGTCTTTCCGCCATATGGGCGCCTTCCTGCGGTCCCCTTCTCCTCTCGAACAACCACAATGTGATGTATACAAACGCCCTCTGGGGACGAACCGTTTCCATCCTCCCGGCGAAAGCGCAGAATATCGATCCGCACATCACCAGTGAAAACGCCTGCGAAAGCATGGTTTCCTTTGATGCCGCGACCCGCACCTTGATCCGCAAGGGTGTCCTTCCTCGCACAGACCTACGGTTCACCCGGAAAGTCGTGCTGCGCGACAAGGAAATCGAGGTGAAACTGACTCTGGAAGCGGACAAGGACACGAAGCTTCTTTCGCTCTTCGAAACCGTCCCGCTCTATGCGGAAAACCGGTCCCTCTCCGTGAATGGAAATACAATTCCGTTCCCTGACGCGAAAGTGACGCCTTCGCACCAATCTCTGAAGGAAATGGAAGGGCCTGTTTCGGGCGTAAAACCGTTCACGGCCTCGAAATGGAGCCTTCTGTCTCCGGATGGAAAAGGCATGACGGTTGAATTCGATCGTCCGTATCAATTCGAGCTGGCGCAGGTCCTGAAATACCGGAAGGAAGCCGCTCCAATGACCGGACTTTCAGCGGCCCTGCCCTGCGACTTCAAAGCCGGAACCCGATTTACCATGCGCTACACCCTCCGGATAAGATAAAGAAAACTGTTTGCGTTACTCATGGCAGGAAATCCCCCGTCATTCTCAGAAGCTCATGGTCCAGCCGGAACTTCCGGGACCGCAGAAATAAAGATGTTTGCTTGGCCAGGCGGTCCCGGCTGGATTGTGGAATCTCGCAAAGGTAAAATCCTCGACATGCCCGTCCACCATCACGAGATTGGCACGGCCGGTCGGAATCGGCGTATCGGGATTGCCGCCATGGCGGAACGCTACTTTTGTATTGGTGCAGTCCGTCGGATAATTGCAATAGCTCAGCCCGGAAGTTTGCCGATGCCGGTTGTCGCCGAAAATCAGCAGTTTCGACGGATTTTTGATCTCGCGGACAGTTTTGTTGCCCCAGCCGGTCGATTCATACCCCGTATTGGCCGGAGTGCTGACGTAGCTGTTGATTCCATACTGCGGACACTGGAAACCGCCGGCGTTCCATACCGGTGCGCTGATCACAAAACCGGCCGGTTCGGACGGACACTCCCAGAGGGTTCTCCGGGCGCTGGCATAGTAGAAGCCGCCTTTGCCGGGTATCAGGTAATCCGCGAAAGGTTTGAACCAGACGTTTGTCGCACCGGTATACACCATTGCCGGCAGAAAGTCACGGTAATCGGCGGCATAGAACTGTGAGAAAAGTCCATATTGCTTGAGGTTGCTCCGGCAGTTCGCCATCTTTGCCTGTTCGCGAACCTTCGACAAAGCAGGAAGAAGCATTCCCGCCAGAATCGCGATGATCGCAATCACGATGAGGAGTTCTATCAATGTGAATCGGGACGGTGTTTTCATTTTGCACTTTCCTTTCATGTTTGAATAATTTGTTTTCAAGGTTCAATCAGGTTCTCTTTTCGCATTTTCATTTTCTCCAATATCCTTCCGGCGGTCCGTGAAAAAACGGACTATGTAAAAAACTATGTTCTCAGACGGAGAACCGTCACACCGCGCGGCGCCACGGGAACCGTTACGCTCCATTCGTCCGGACGGTCCTGAACACGAGAGGGGAAAGCGCTGAGAATTTCCACTTCACGGATCGGCTCCGACAAGCGGAGAGTCACCTGCGGGCGTCCCCAGTCCATCCGGTTCTCGATTCCGACTTCAAGACATTCCGGAGTGATCCGTTTCGTCAGCAGCGAGACTTTCCCGTTTGCCTGTAACGTTCTTACATGTATGGTTCCCGCTCGTTCCAATGCCTTATTCACCGCTTTCATGATCATCGGCACGGCACATTCCCATAGTTCAGGGACAACCGGCTGACGAGTCCGGCGACAGCTGAAATTATAGGCTTTGAAGTCCGGCCATTCGGCAATCGGGGCCGCCGCCGGAAGTATTTTCCGGACCGGTTCCCTCACATTCGCCACAGTAATTCCCATCCGCCCGTCAGAAATAAACGATCCGGCAAACTGCTCCACAAACTCCGCGCGTCCACACAAAACGACCGGCATTTCGTGGCTCCCTATCAAATGCTTCAGCTCTGTCTCCTGAAGGAGATGCGCCGCGGTCACCAGCAGGGCGCCCGGCTCCTTCACAGCATCTTCAAAACGGACGAATGTCTGTATATCCAGTCCGCATTGCATCAGGGCAACCGTCTGATCGTGCCCCGGCATGAAAGCATCACTCAGATAATCAGCAACTCCTGCGTCCAGCATGGCATCGCTCCAGACGGAGGCAACGGCTCCCGCCGAAGTCGGATTTCCGTCAAAACTCGCCTTCCATCTCTCCCGGATGAAACGCCATTCATAGTCGGCGATCCCGTCGGCAAGACACGCGAGCAAACCTCTCGCGCTGCGCTCCAGACGGCCGTCCGCCCGACGGCGATACATGTTTGCCAGCTTGTAGAGTTCCCGTTCGTAGGCCGGAGGGGCATGACGCAGATTGTCCCAGAATTCGCAGACGTCCTTGATTCCATGCAACGCGATCAGCTGAAGATTCGGACAGGCCGCCTTGATTTCCGCCAGACTGCTTGCGTAATCATCGTGATACCACTCTTCTTCCGGATGCATCATGCTCATGCCCAACGCCACGGTCTCGACCACCATGGTGTCCATGCCGATTTCCGCCATTTTCCGGTAATGGATGCCGTATTCAAAATAAGCGTCGAAATTGGCCTTCGTCCACGCCGAATTGATCACCCCGTTGAACCCTTCGTCATGGAGGGCATTCAGCATTTTGCGCCAGAAATGAATCCAACGGTTGGCTATAAAATCCAGCCATTCGGCAAAATGGTTCCGGGTGATCCAGTCCCGTCTTGCCCGCAGTTGCGACAGCCCCCAGTCAGGGACCTGTTTTCCGGCTTTTTCCGCGGCACGGATTTCGTGCATGGTAACCAGCCTCGGAATCGGGGCGAAACATTCCGGCAGACTCCAATTGCGCCCGGCGGTGAACTGTCCGATCATCGAATCCGAAAAATCGGTATCGCACAGACTTCCTGAACTCCACGGTCCCCAGCCGTCCGGGCCATGCCATCCGGCGAACCCGTAGTCGCGACAGACTTTCACCGTCTGCGGAATGAAATAATCTTCGAAGAGACTTCCGTCCGCCAGCTGCGCCAGCACGTTCAATTCCTGTCCCCGCCAGTGGCTGACCCAGCTCAGACGCACTTCCGGGTGATCGCTGAGCCACTCGTGTGCGAACTTGTTTTCCATAAATGTTGTGAAAACTGAACAGTAAACCTTGCAGCCGGAGCGGGTCAGAGCGCTCACCAGCTCACGAATCTGACGATTGGTCCAGTTCTGGCGGGAACGGCGTTCATTTCCCGACTGGCCGTCGCGGGCACAGACATTGGCGGGCATTGTTCTTTCGACGTCCAGCCCGTCATGCTTAAGGATGAAATCCGGCGAAGAAAGCAGCAGACACATTGCATCAGGAACGAATCCAAGGCTCTCCAGATACTCCGCGGCCCCCCGGTCCGGCTGTGCATTGTCAAACGCCAGCAGTTCCGTCCACACCCACCGGGCAAAATTTTCGTGCATAATCTTCATTCCTCCGAACCTTTCGCGGCTTTCAGTATTTCCGCATCCGTAAGAGTACGGCTGTACAATTTCACATTGCTGACTGCCCCGAGGAACGGGGCATAGCCGAACTGGCTGCCGATGGAAAGAGAGTTTATGCCGGGAGTCATGGGACTGCTCTGCTTGTCGCTGACTCCTGCCAGCTCTCCGTCGATGTAGACCTTGAAAGTCCGGTTGCCGTCATGCGTTGCGGCAAAATGAATCCACGTGCCGGTGATGATCGGATTTTTGCCGAAAACGCTGTTGGCATAATGCATGGTTTTGTTTCCGTCTCCGCTCGACAACAGCAGACGCTGGTAGTGA
>CAYWZD010000323.1:0-5221 GCA_964462755.1 uncultured Victivallales bacterium
AGTCGAAGACCTGAAGCTGCTGTTCGATGTCGGCGGAATGGAGGTTTTCCATGAAACGCATGCGGGAGGATTTCGGACTCAGCCCGGCGATGATCTTGGCGCCCTTGTCGGCCTGAATGATATACCACATTTCCGTTTTGGGCTGGGCTCCGTTGCCGAGACGGGCGGAGACTTCCTCGTTCGGATGGACCTGAAGGGAAAGGCGGCGTCCGGCGTCGATCAGCTTGACGAGCAGGGGAAAGCGTCCGCCTCCGTAGGTATGCCCGACGAAATCGCGGCCCAGATTTTCGACCAGCTGGCGGATGGTTGTCCCCTTGAGGGGGCCGTTCAGGACGGGACTTTCGAACTCTTCCCTGTCGCAGATTTCCCAGGCCTCGCCGATCGGCTGTCCGTCTTTGGGAACGGGCCGCTTCAAGAGGTCCGCGAGCTTGTGGCCGCCCCACATGACTGGCTTATAGACAGGCTCAAATAGCAGAGGATACAGCTCATCTTTATCCAAGTTGATCATTTTGCACCTTATAATTGGAATTTCAGTATTTTTACATGCGGAAAATATAGCCCGTTTTCGTAAAAATAACAGACCGGCAACGAAAAAAAGACTCTCTTTTTGCAAAAAGGACGTGTCCGAAAGGAGTGTGCGCCAGAGGCTAATTTTCATTTTCGTGCTTGACTTCTCCATGAGGAGGGTTTATTTTTCTTTCAGCTCCCGGTACAATTCGCGGCAATACAACCAAATAAGGATGGGAGGGGTTATGTGGAACCGTTTCTTTTCCGCACCTGAGATCATTGGAGGTCTCACAAGAAGGAGTCTTTTCTGGAGAGGGGTTCTTGTATTTTTTCTGGGATTGCTTTTCATGCTGAAGTCGAAACTGGCGGTTCTGACGCTGGCCGCGATTCTGGGATGGAGTTTTTTCCTCGGCGGCATCTGGATTGTCACCAGTGCGTTTCTTCAGGAACGGCGGCGCATCGCATGGTGTCTTTACGGGTCCCTTTTCTTTGTCCTCGGCGCGCTTCTGCTGATGAATCCGATGGTGGAAGTTCTGGCGCTGGCATGGAGCGCCGCAACCTTGTTCATTTCCGCGGGTGCCATCGGAATCACGGTATGTCTGGCGGCGGGACATGCCTCCACACAGGTCCTCCTGCATTTCTTCACGTCGGTTCTCAGCATTCTGCTCGGATGCATGCTGTTCATCTGGCCGCTGATCGGGCTTTCGGACCTGATCTGGGTGGTCGGGGTTCTTCTGAGCTCGGAAGGGGTGGTTCTGGTTGTCCTTTCCCTGCGGATTCCTGAACGGCAAAACAAGGAAGACGAAGATCCTTCGGAGCCGGGCAATCCGAATGATCCGACCGATCCTCCGCTGCCGCGCTGAAGGTTTCGAAACCCGTTTTTCCTGTTGAAATAACCGGAAGCGCCGGTTATTTTTTCACGTCTCTGAATTCCACCTGTGCATTATCGCCAACGGTTTGTTTCATCGTCTCCGCCGAGCGGACAAACCGGAGAGCCCATGGATTGTTTTTCAGATAAGCCTGCCAGAAGCGGAGCGAGAGTTCCGCAATCAGCGGATGATAGACTTGATCGCCCCGGAATGACTTGTTCGCCGGACGGTTAACGCGTCCGGAAAAAATCATGTGGTCGCCTCCGGCAAAGGTGATCAGGGAACGTTCGCTGTTGAGACAATGCTCAAAGGGAAGCCGACGTTCCGCCGGAGTCGCTTCATTGATCGGGGAATAGTCGTTGGTGCCGGTCATGAACATGATCGGGACGGTGATTCCGTCGTAGGCTTTTTCCCCGTAATTCCGATATGGCAGACCGTTGGGGCTCAGCACTACCGCGGCACGAATCCGCGGATCTCTGGCGCTGAGTGCCGTGCCATTCGGGGTGAATGCCTTGGTGCCGATCGCCGCCATCGAGGTTTGTGCGCCGAAGGAATGTCCCGCAATGCCGATTCGGTTCAGGTCGAGCTTGCCCGCAAAGCGGCTTTTCGGATCGGAATTGAGACGGGCGAGTTCATCGAGAACGAATTTGACGTCGCGAACCCGGTCAAGCGCGGCGGTTCCCGATGCGAGCGATTTTGCTCCTGCGCGGCCTCCGGCCCGGAGCAGGGCGCGGGTGTTGCTTCCCTCGTGCTCGAGGTGGAAGCAGGCGAAACCGTCAGCCGCCCAGGTGCGTCCGAGGAAGGCGGCGGCCTCGCGCGAACCGCCGAGACCGTGTGAAAAGAGAATTACCGGGAGAGGGGCATCGATCTTCCCGGGCAGATAAACCTTGACTGGAATTTTCCGGTTGTCGCGCGCCGTGTCATGCCAGTCGAGCAGTTCTTCCTTGATCGGGGCCGCCGCGGCGGCGGTCGCCAGCAGCATCGTCATCAGCCATGCCGTATGAATCATACGCACCTCCTGCTTTACGGAATTTACTGTAGCATGCCGGAGATTCTTTTTCCAACAGGCTGAATTCGCCAAACAAAGACAAATACGGGTTCAACACTATTTCCATGCATACCGCGTGCCGGGAAACATTTTGGCAAAACATTTTATTTTTTTGACAAAATATTGTATTTTTCCATCCGGCTGTTCCTTGCAAAGAGTTTTTTCCCCGGTATAATAATGTATTCAATTTTTCCTGACACACATCTATGATTGCAAACGAAGGAGAGTCCATGAATATTCGGAGTATGAGCGCGGTTCTTCTGCTGACGGGAACCGTTTGTTTTGCCGCGGGCGCGGCGGAAAAAGGAACTCTTTTCACGCCGGCGGTTGTGAAAGCTGCACAGGAAAACGGCGGCAAGGTTACCGAGGCCGAACCGGGGAAAGCCCAAATCATTACCGCGGGAAAAAACATCGCTTTGCAGATTCCGGAACGGACTGAAGTCAAACCGCTGGCCTGGGTGACGGTAAGCATGAATGCCTCGGGAAAGGGGCGGTGCGGGTTTTACATGGCGGTGTATGACAAGGATGGACGCGGGATCGGGAACGATTTCATGATTCAGTCCGTGAGCGGCAAGCCCGCATTGCTGGAGTGCACATTCCGGGTCCGGAAAGAATATGGGACGGGAATTCCGGCAGGTCAGTCCGTCGGCGTGTTCGTGGAAAAGAATTCGGATGTTGCCGTCTCGGACTTCAAAATGCAGATCGACAATCATCCCGGGAATTCCACGCTGACAGCGAAAACCCGTACGGACTGGGCGGCCGGGACGTATGCGATGCTGACGAAACGCGCACAATCGCAGAAAAACATCCCGATCATGTTTCTGGGCGACTCCATCACCATGTTGTGGGAGTTTCCAAGCAACCACAAATATCCGGGCGGACTGGATTCCTGGAACAAGCATTTCAAGCCGATGGGCGCCTCCAATTACGGGGTGTCCGGCGATACGGTGGAAAACGTGCTCTGGCGCGTGACCGAGGGAAAACAGCTGGAATGCAATCCGTCGCTGATCGTCCTGATGATCGGGACCAACAATCTCCATCAGCGGCCGTTCAGCACGCCGGAAGAGATTGTCGCGGGGATCGACAATCTGGTTCAGACTATTCAATCGAAACTTCCGAAGGCGAAGATTCTTCTGCTGGGGATTTTCCCGCGCCGCGGCAGTTATCCGATTCCGGAAATCAATGCGAAACTGGCGGAGATCGCCAAAGCCCGGAAAATCGATTACATGGATCTTGCCGCCGTATTCCTTCAGGGGAAGAAAGAGGTTGCCACGGACATTTTCCGCGACGGGCTCCATCTTTCTCCGGCCGGATATGAAATCTGGGCGCAGGCGCTCCTTCCCGAAATCGGGCGGCTCATGAAGAAGTAATCCATCGGAGGAGGGATGTTTCCATGCTGGAGTTCAATCTCCATCTGGATAAAATGAAGCGGAAATATCCTTTTCCGATCCCATTGACCGGGCTGGGCTACACCACGGATTTCCCGGTTTCACAGACCGTTGCCCACGAGAAGCTTTTTTTCTCTTTTATCGTGAAGGGAACCGGAAATCTGCGGATAGACAACAAAGAATATTTTCTGGAAGCCCCCTGCGTCTTCATTCAATTTCCCGGAGTTCCGATGCACCACGGTTCCAACGGCGTCTGGGACGAACTCTTTGCCGGCTACGAACCGGAAATGCTTCCGGTGTTCCGCAAAATGAATCTGCTCCGGCGCAGCGTTCCCACGTGGAAAATCGAGAACATCAACGAGTTCATGTTGACATTCACCCGGGTGACCGATCTCGTCAAACGGGGACGCGGGGAATACGGCGTTCCGGACATGCTGGACCGTCTGCTTCAGGAGCTGATTCTGCTTTCCCTTCAGAAAGGGGAGGGGCGCGACCGGAACGAAAAAGACGAATGCGTCGGCAGGATCATCGCCTATCTTGACAGGCATTATTCGGAAGAAATCAATTTTCTGGAGCTGGTGGCGCTGCATGGGCTTTCCTATTCCTCGTTCATCCGGCGCTGGCGTTCGATCTTCAATATTTCCCCGCAGAAATATCTGCTTCAGGTCCGAATGAAACGGGCGTCCTCGCTTCTCCTGGAAACGAATCTGCGGATCAACGAAATTGCGGAGTCGCTCGGATTTGACAATCCTTTTTATTTTTCAAAAGTCTTCCATGATTTTTATGGCATGACAGCCTCAAAATATCGTGGAAAAGCAAAATCCCGCTGAAATTAAGTGACAAAAAAGTATATTTTTTTGGCAAAATATTGCAGGGTTTTCCCCGTTTTTCTCCTTGCAAAAGAGTCCCGTTTTCCTATAATATATTCCAGATAAAAAAAGGAATTTTTCATGTATAACAGTCTGGATCGGGAACAGAAAGCGTGGGTTGACCGCGTTTTCGCGCAGATGGATGAACGTCAGAAGCTCGGGCAGCTTGTTTGTGAGCGCGGATATTATTTGAGGGAGGAAGTCAAGAAACCGGCGGAATGGCTGAAAGAATATCCCGTCGGATTTCTGTTCGTGGGATCGGAAGTGATCCAGCTTCAGTCGGAAAACATCGGGGATGTCAATGCTGTTACGGAATATGCGAACGGAACTGATCGCGTCCCTGTCGTTTACTGCGGCGATTTCGAGCGCGGAATCGGCGATGGAATCGCCGGATATACTCTGCTTCCGCGTCTGATGGCCCTTTCCGCCGGGTTCAGCGAGAAGGATGCGTATGAATACGGGCGCATCATCGGCGAAGAGGGCAACCAGCTCAACATCCGCTGGGCGTTCGGACCGGTTTCCGACCTCAACGTCAACCGC
>CAYWZD010000324.1:0-5207 GCA_964462755.1 uncultured Victivallales bacterium
GAAAACTATCTGATCTACCCGGAATGGTCCAGCGGAGCGGTTGTCAAAACGGGCCGGGACAAGGAGAAATGGACGCTGGAAGCAGCTGTTCCGATCGGCTCCATGGACTTCAATATGCTGAACACAAATCTCTGGCGCATCAATGTTGCGCGCAACCGTTATTCCTCAAAACCTCCTGAACTGAGTTCCTGGGCGGTCCTGCCGCGGAAAAGTCATATGATCCCGAAGGCTTTCCCCCTAGTTGAACTCAGCGGGCTGTCTCTGAAAAAATACATGCTTGACTTGGAAAATGTTCGGACGCAGCTGGAACGCCGTTCCGATGGAACCTTCGAATGCAAGGTTGACTCCACCGTTCACAACAACACCACGTCATTCATTATTCTGAACAAGAGATTATCCCTGAAGGATTCCGCTGGCGGCAAAAACGTTTTTCAAGCCTCAATGCAGACTTCTCTTCCCGCGGGGACTTACCAGACGAATACGGACTCGATACCGCACGTAAAGCCTGGAGAATACATTTTCAGTTATGAACTGTGCAGCAATCAGTCCGATTCTGTTCTGCTCAAAAAAATAACACGTCCTATAACGCTTGAATACAAACCTCTTCATGTGAAGATTCTTCGTCCCCCCTATCGCAACAATATTTATGCGACCATGCCGGACAAGACGATTGAAGCCGAATTGGAACTCAAGGAACATGTCGGAATTCCCCTGAAAGTCGAACTTCTCGGACCGGATGGAGCCAAACAGATAAAAACAATTGATCGTTCCACCGGCCATGACCGGGTTGTCTTCGACGGGAAAAATCTTCCTTGCGGCCGCTACTCTCTGCGGGTTTCCGGGGAAAAAGACGGACGGAAACTCACCAGCGAGGTTTCCTTGCGGAAGCTCCCATATCAGAAAGGGGAAGTCTGGCTTGATCGGGAGGGCGTTACGCATGTGGACGGGGAAAAATTTTTCCCGTACGGATGGTATGGAAATTATGGAAAACGCGAGAAATGCTATAATTCGATCCTGATCCTTACCCGATTTGCATCGGTGGAAAAAGCGAAAACAACCCTTCGAAACCATCTGGAAAACTATGGTCTGCGAACCATGCTGTTTCCTTTTCAGGATCTCGATCCGAAAGGCTGGGTGCCGTCCGTGATTTTCAAAGATCCGGATACGCGCCGGAAAGGGTTGACGAAACAGCAGCGCGAAAAAATCCGGGAATTCGTTACCTCAGTCGGGCAAACGGACGGTCTCCTGGGCTGGTATATGGCCGATGAACCTGAATGCCGTGACAATAATCCGCTGTGGTATGAAGAAGCCCATGCCCTGATTTCCGAACTCGATCCCTACCATCCCTGCATCATGCTGAACTGGGGACCGGACGGTATCCGCAAATATTACACGGGCTGCGATATCCTCATGCCGGACTGTTATCCTCAATATTTCGAGGACGGCTCCACCGGAAAACCGCTCTGGTGCACCTCCGACTGGGCCCGGATTGCTACCGCCCTGCGTCCCTCCTGGCTGATGCCGCTCATGACCAGCTGGCCGGCGCTCGCCCGGGACGGCATGACACGGGGCATTCCGGCCGGATATTACGACCAGCGCAGCCAGATATTTCAGGGGGTCATTCACAATGCCAAGGGGTTCAACTTGTATGCATGGTATGACAGCCAGCGTTTTTCCTCTTTCATTTTCGGTCCCGAGGCAATCGGCAAAACGCTGATGCTTCTGAAGGAATATTTTTTCAGGAATTCAACTCCCGACGGGGTGGTAGTCCGGACGGTACCCGGAATGCCTCAGTTTCAGGCAGGCATGAAGGAGCTTCCGGACAAGTTCTGTGTGATTGCGGTCAATACATCCGATCAGACGGTTCAGGCACAGCTGACATTGAAAAGAGCGGCCTCCGTTCTGTTCGTCGCCGGAGAAAACCGTTCCGTGAAGGTTCGCGGCAAAGAATTTTCCGATACCTTCGCCCCGCGGGAAACGCACCTTTATCTGACCGATGAATCCGAGGCGAATTCCGTTCCCGACGTCCGGAAGACCCTTGCCATGATCAACGAACATCGCGCGGCCCGAAAAAAAGCGGGAAACCGGATCGGGACAGGCGAACTGCTGGAAATTCAGTATCTTGAATTCGCACGGGGGAAAATCCCGGAGAACGTCACGCGAATCAAGGCCTCTTCCGACCACAGAATGTGGCTGACAAAAGATACCGGCTCGCTTTACTACCTTGTGGACGGCTTGACAAAACCGAACCGGCCGGAATATTCGTGGTCTCCGGAAAGTTCGGACAAGACGCCGTGGCTTGAATTTACCCTGCCGGGAGGAAAACAACCGGTCGGCGAGGTGAAAATCTACACGCCGAACGCAAACCTTGTTTCATGCCGTGTGATCGCGGGCGGAAATGCGCAAACCGTCCGGAACAATCGGAATGAGGTCGTCAGCATCCCGTTCCCGGGGAAACTCTGCGATTCCGTCCGCATTGAAGTCCTCGAGAAAAAAGTCCCGGACCAGATTCATCCCGATGACTACACCGGAATGCGTCTGATCACTGAAGTGGAAGTCTATTGAAAGGAATTTATACGCATATGATCAAGATCTGGCGTTCATGGAAAAGTAAGTTCGGAGAGTTTCTGAGAGAATTCGATCCGAAGGAAGAAGAAGCATGGGATGTCGCGGAAGTCTATACGGACCGGGAACTCGAAGCGATTCGGGAGCAGGGATTCAATGCCATCTGGGTTCATGTTCAACTCAACCACATTGTACGAACAGACATTTTTCCGGAACTTGGAACGTATGCGGAGGAGTTTCAGCGGCGTCTCAATCTTCTGATCGGCAGAGCGGAAAAGCATGGAATCAAAGTCTATTTTTATATGCAGATTCCGCGTGGCCTGCCCGCGGAACATCCATTGTGGAAAAGTCATCCTGAATGCGGCGGACTTCCCGATCTTTACGAGGATAATAAAGAGGAAAAAATCCTCATGATTCCCATGTGCACTTCGGTTCCACTGGTCGGGAACTATCTCCGGGAAGCATCCCGCGAACTTGCCCGGAAAATTCCGCACATCGCGGGCGTGATCCTTATCACCGCTTCAGAATATCCCTCCCATTGTTATGGCCGTGCCGGACGGATAAAACCCGACGGAACGTTTGCTCCGGTCGACTGCCCCCGCTGCACGCAATATGCTCCGGGAGAAATCATCGTGAATGTCCTGCATTATGTTTCCAACGGAATCCATGAAATTCAGCCTTCGGTCAAGGTCGTTGCCTGGAACTGGTCTTGGAATTTTTTTGAAGAATCGCCATGCGTCGGCATCCTTCGCAAATTGCCCCGCGATGTGGAACTTCTGGTCGATTTTGAATGTGGCGGACATCTTCCGGAAGGAACCCCCGTGGAGGAATATTCCATCAGCTATGCCGGTCCATCCGAACGTTTTCTGGAAACTTGCAGTGAAGCAGCGAAGTGCGGGAAAAATGTTTATGCGAAATTGCAGCTGGGAACCACTCATGAGCTGGCGGTCGTCCCCAATCTGCCGCTCATTGGAAATATCAGGCGGAAAGCCCTGAATCTACTGAAAGCGAAGGCCGCCGGATTCATGGGGTGCTGGAATTTCGGCAATATGCCAAGCGCCAATGTTGCGGCTTTTCAATATTTTTTTGAGCATCCCGATGCCGGACTCGAATCATTCGCGAAAAAATATTTTTCGGATTGTGCGGAAACAAAAGTTGCTGGCGCCTGGCGGAAATTTGCCGAGGCTATGCAGTTCTTCCCTTTCTGCAACAGCTGGCTCTACTACGGTCCGATGAATTTCTCTCCGGCGGTTCCGTTGAATCCCGGACCGCTTTCAGGCATTCCGGGGGGACGTTCCTGGCTCTCTACGCCGGTTCGCGGCGACGACATCGGCAAAGCGTTCACGGCTTTCACTCCGGATGAAACAATTGAAAAACTGGATCGGCTTGTCATCCTCTGGGATGAGGCGGTGGAACTTTTGAGGAGTGGACTTTTTTCTTCCCGGACGGTGCATGCGGAAGAAGAACTTTCCAGCGCGCTGGCGGCGGGGCTCCTCTTCAGAAGTTCTCTGCATTTTGTACAAGCATACCGTTTGAAGTCCAGCTGGACGGATGCTTCCATGAAAGAATGGCTGAAAATTGCCTGTGTCGAACGGGAAAATTTGAAGAAACTTCTTTCCGTGGTTGAAAGCGATCCACGGATCGGATACCATATCGAAGCGCATGAATACTTATTCACTGAAAAGGATGTCCGCGGTAAAATTCAAGCGCTATCGTATTTTTTGAATCTTCCTTCTGTATCTTCGAACGCAACTACAGCGCTCGCTCCGACTTCAGAACTCCGGACGGTTGTTCCAACGGGGAGCAATCTTCAATCGAAAGCGATATAGTATGCCAAACGCGTTGACACCAATCTTGAATCAAAATCAGTTTAAGCCAATGGCTAATACGCTTTCCAGCTTGAAATATCATAAACCTACATTTTGTTTGAGTGTAACTTCAAGTTCATTTGTGATTTCTCATTCCGGAAAGCGTATTACTTCCTCGCGACCCGGAGAATCACTATTTTGGTGGAATAAATGAAAGGTTCCGGACTGACCGCGTACGCATGCAGATAGTCCGGATCGAAACCAATGAAATCTTCCGGAACCGGAAGGATCGTTTCCCGCCGCAGATAAGTGCCATCGCAAAGTCCGTCGATTCCGGACAGGAACTCCCTGCCGGGCAGGAACAGGGAATTGTTGACAACGACAAGATACCCACCATCGGCAACCAGCGGACGCACTTTATTGATCAGGGAAAGGGGGTTGTATTCAAGGTCAACGATTCCTTTCACCGTCTTCGAAAAAAACGGCGGATCCAGAATGATGCAGTCAAAGAGGCGTCACATTTTCTTCAACCGGCTAACGACCGGAAAAAAATTGCCGACAATGAAATTTTTTCCGGTGTAATGAAAGGCATTCATGGAACAGGAACACCCGGCCAAAGCCAGAAATTTTTCTGAAAGGTCAGTCTGGATCACCTCGGAAGCATGTCCTCCCAAAGCGGCGACAGTTTTCATGAGATGGGAAACGCAATGCGGTAACGATCCTTGGAAACGCCGAGAATCCTCTCAATTTTCAGATTTCATGTCCTCTATCGAAAAATGCCACTGAAGCTTGACTTTTCAGACTTCGCATTTATAGTAATAATGGCACTGTAAA
>CAYWZD010000325.1:0-5178 GCA_964462755.1 uncultured Victivallales bacterium
TGAAATCTTCCCCGTTCCGTATTGGAAAATGCGGGGAGCCATGCTATTTTATCGCAATCTTCCCGACAGATAGAAATTCACGATGAAAGAGGAGCCTGCCTGTTATGATGACTCTGCTCAAGAACACGAAATGGATATGGACTTCCGCCGAAGACACCGGCAAGGATATTTACCGCTGTTTCCGCAAAAAATTCTCCGTGGACCCCGAATCCCTCTGCAACCGCATCTTCCTGGATATCTCCGTAGATTCCCTCTATACCGTCTTCATCAACGGAACCCGCTGCAAAGCCACCCAGTTTGCCGATGTTCCGCCTCAGAAAACCCTCTCTTCCATCGACGTCACCGATCTGATTCATGAAGGGGAGAACGTGATCGCTGTCCGGGTTCACTACATCGGAACCGATTTTTCCACCTACTGCCCCGGCGATCCCGGGCTCTATGCACTGATCCGCTCCGGCGAAACCTTTCTGGAACAGACCGGCGACGACTGGAAATGCGCGCCCGATCCCACCTACCATTCCGGTCTCTGCACGAAATTGACCACACAGCTCGGATATGTCTTCGAATACGACGCCTCCCGGGAAGACCTCTGGTTTCACCCCGGGTTCGACGACTCCGCATGGGCGTCCGCACAAGTTCCTTCCTTCGCCGCCCGGACGCTGGAACCGCGCCTGACGCCATTTCTCACGGAACTTCCTTCCCCCGAGGTGAAAATCGTTCAGGCCGGTTACATCCGGCGATTTTCCGGAGAGGGGACGTTCGCGGAAACCGTCTCCTCCGACTATCTCCTTCCGGCGCGCATGGAGCAGATTTTTGCAAATCAAACTTTCTCCGAGGGTTCCACCTGTCTGGTCGTGAAACTCAAGCCGGACAATACCATCCCGCTGACCTTTACCGGACTGGAGAAACAGTCCAACGGATATTATCTGATCGCGGACCTCGGGAAGGAAACCGTCGGATACATTTACCTACGTCTCAAAGCCTCCGCAGGAACTGTCGTGGACATCGCACACGGCGAGCACCTCGATGACGGACGTGTCCGCGCCGCCAACAACGGACGCAACTTCGCCGACCGCTACCTCTGCTGTGAAGGGGACAATGTTTTCATTCATCCGCTCCGGCGAATCGGCGCCCGGTATCTGGAATTGCATGTCTCCAGCCATATCGGCCCGTTCTCCGTCCTCTACGCGGGCGTGGTTCCCGTGGAACTCCCGCTCCCCGTAAAAGAGGGATTCCACACCGATGACCGCCTCTTCCAGCAAGTCCACAAGGTGGCCGCCGACACGCTCAAGCTCTGCATGCACGAGCATTATGAGGACTGCCCCTGGCGGGAACAGGCCCTCTACGCCTACGATTCCCGCAACCAGATGCTCTACGCCTATTACCTGTGGGGAAATTACGACTTCGCCGCGGCCTCTCTCGATCTCCTCGGACGCTCCTACGGCGGACAGGGGTACATCGGCATCATCGCCCCTTCGAAAAGGCCCGATATGCTCACGATCCCCTCCTTCACCATGGTCTGGATCACCGAACTGTATGAACACTTCCTCCATACGGGTTCGCTGAAACTTTTCAAGAAATTCACCTCCGTCGTAGATGATATTCTGGACAAGGCACTGGCCCGGAAGGACCCCGGCTCCTCCCTGTATTACAATGAAAAGAAGGGGAATATCTGGAACTTCTACGAATGGACCGAAAACCTGAGCCGTCAGGACACTTTCCCGCAATCTCCCTACAACCTTTATCTCCGCGAGGCGCTCCTTTCAGCGGCATCCCTCCACGAAGCGGACGGCAATGTCGGGCGCGCCCTGACGCTGCGCGACACCGCCGCCGCGCTCGGCATTCAGGTCGAACGGACTTTCCGCGATCCGAAGGAAGGCGGATATTCCACGCTTCTCCCGGGAACCGTCCGCCTCAACGAGCATGTTCAGGCCCTGATGCTCTTCCACAACCTCGTCCCGGAAGATATGATCCGGACCGTCTTCGAATCGCTCAGCTCCGGCAAGCTGGTCCCGATCAGTTACAGCGCCTTGTCCTACTTCGTCCGCGCGCTGATGCCGCTCGGTCCGGAGGCCCGCGCTTTCGTGGAGAAGACAATCTCCGGACAGTTCGAGCCACCGGTGCTTTCCGGCGCGACTTCGCTCTGGGAAACCTCGTTCGGCGCGGACGACTTCGCGTTTGCCGGAAGTCTCTGCCATGCGTGGAGCAGCATCCATGTATATTACGCGGGCGCGTATGTGCTCGGCGTGACGCCGCTGGCTCCGGCCTTCCGGAAATTCAGCGTCCGGCCCTATCCCGGACGCCTCCTGCATGCCTCCGGCGCCGTTCCGACGCTCTCGGGCGACATCCGGGTTTCCTGGCGGCAGACCTCCGCCGGGCTGGCGCTGGAAGTGGAACACCCCGCGGATCTGGAACCGGTTTTCGACCAGTATCCGGAATTCCCGGTTGCGTCCATCGTCTGCAACGGCAAAACTCTCCTCTGAAAATTTCGGGCGCGGCCGGAAACCATTCGGAATCCAGCCGCGCCCGTTTAAAGAATTGGATGGAGGTCAGACGTCCCTGTTCAGCAGATAGGCGGAAAGGGAATGCAGAAGTTTCTTGTATTTGTTGTCCGACAGCAGATGGAGATTCTCTTCCGCCTGCTCCGTATATCCTGCAATGAGTTTCAGAATCCGGTCCGCCGCGCCGGAAGAAGTCAGAAGCTCCCGGACCTTCTCCACTTTCTCCATAGGATATTCAGGCAGGGCGGTCAGCGCAAGAAGTTCTTTCTGCCCGGCTTCGGACAGGCTGTTCATCGCCTCCAGGAACAGAAGCGTGGGCTTGGATTCATGGAAGTCGGAACAGAGCGGCTTGCCGAAAGAATGGACATCGCCGAATACCCCGAGATAATCGTCCCGGAGCTGGAAGGCGAAACCAAGCGATTCCGCGTAACGCCCGAGATGCTGAATATCGGGACAATTGAAGTCGGTGGTTTGCAGCGCAATCGCGCCGCCGCACTGGACCGAATATTTCAGCAGGCAGACCGTTTTGCCGGAAATCGTTTTGAGGACTTCTTTCTGTTTCACGGCCTTGAGTTCACGCATGGGCAGTTCCACATCCAGCGCTTCACCGGAGATCAGCTCCCGGTTGACGGTATTCTGGAGACGCCGGACCAGATCCAGGACGAGAGCCGGCGGACATCCCTTTTCGGTGGAGCGCAGCAGAATGTCGATGGCCCACGCCTGCTGGATGTCTCCGGCCAGAATTGCCAGATCGCGCCCGAACTTGACACAACCGGCGTCGGTTTTCGTATTGTACGCCACGCGGGCGTGTTTGGCAAGCTCGACATGGGTCGTTGCCAGTCCGCGCCGGACATCGTCCTCGTCGATGATGTCATCATGGACCAGCGTCCAGGAGTGATAGATTTCGACCGCTGCCGCCGCGTTCTTCGCCTCTTCCAGATTGCCTCCGAGAAGGCCGCAGGACCAGAGAACCAGCGCCGGACGGATCCGTTTTCCTCCGCGCATCGGATAGGAGCGCACCGCCGAGCAGAGACATTCAGGATAAACGGCGGAAGGAAACGGATCGTTTGCCAGAATGCAGATGATGTCCGAGGAAACGCGCTTCAACTCTTCTTTGAGCAGTTCATCCATGACGGGCCCCCCCTTGTTTCATTATTCTGACGAGCGGATCGGTAATTTACTCCTTCGCGAATACTTTTTCAAGTCTGAAAAACATTCAATATTTGTACCGTTTCCGTTTCGCCGTCGTTTTTCAGGTAAAAATGAGGTAAAAATGTGCCGGAATATAAAATGCGGAATCTCTTACTTCGCGGTCTCTTTGGGAATGGTCATGGCCAGCAGGGTGTTGCCGATCGCCATGACTCCGGCGAACACGAACAGCGTGCCGACTCCGAATTTCAGCCAGACCCATCCGCCCGCAAGCGCGGCCAGCACGCTGATCAGGTGGTTGATCGAGATTCCCGTCGTGATCGTCGCGGTCACTTCCTCGTTGGAGTGGGAAATGGCCCGGACGTAGAGGTTGGAGGCCAGGGAGGCGTTGCTGATGATCGCGTCGAGAATGAAGTTCACGCAGACCACGGCACAGGCGATTCCCGGAGAGAACCAGATCCCGGCGAATCCGTAAATGATGCACACGAAAAAGAGAAAAACCGTATCATAAATCATGATATTGCGGTAGCCCAGGCGGTCGGTCAATTTTCCGATCAGGGGCGCACATACGATATTGACCGTGGCGCAAACTGCCGCCAGCGTCGCCATGAACGCGGTGTCCCGATGGTAGATCAGGATCAGCACATACGGCGCAAAGGTCAGAAAAATCTGTTTGCGCGCACCGTAAAACAGTTCCAGAAGATAGAACTTCGTGTATTTTTTATGAAAATAGAGGCGCGGACGCCGGACAGCCTCCCCGGTGTCGCGACAGCCGAGAGTGAAGAAAAAGCTCACGGCGGCCAGAATGCAGATCAGTCCCCACACAATTTCGTAGAGGAGAATCTTGTTCACGACGCCGAGCCACTTGAGTCCGGCAAAAAAGACCGCGGCCGTAAGAAGGCTTCCGGTCACCTGTCCGGCGTTCATGACTCCGGTCACCACGCCCAGGGACGCCCCGCCCTTTCCCTTTTTCGCGATATGCATGGCGATGGTTGCGCGCACCGGCATGAGAATGTGTTCGCCCGTGCTCCAGATCATGATCATGAGCGTGATGAGCACCTTGTTCGGGGACAGCATGAGCCCGGCCACGCCGAGAATGGCGACCAGCGTTCCGAGACGCAGAATCTTGAGTTCCGTCTTCTTGTGCATCAGCGCCAGAATGAACACCAGCAGAAGGCCGGGCATCTCCCGGAAAAATTCCAGGACGCCACGCTGGAATTCGTTGATTCCGGCGTCCGCCAGATAATTGTTCAGCGCCCCGACGAAACAGCCGGTGGCGCATCCCCAGAAAAGAACACTTGTAAAAAACGAATCCGCTCCTGATTGATTTTTGAAGCGGCTCAAGAGATTGCGGATCATATTCATTTAATTTCGATCGCCTTGAACTTACAGACATGAGTGCACATCCCGCAGCCCGTACAAAGCTGAGGCTGAATGCACGGTTTTTCCTTCTTATCGGGATTCTCGATGGCAGGACATCCCAGCTTGAGACACATTTTGCAGTTTTTGCAGGTCTCCGGATGAATTT
>CAYWZD010000326.1:0-5171 GCA_964462755.1 uncultured Victivallales bacterium
AAGATGAAAAACCTCAAGGAAAGCACGATGTTCCGCAGTCGGAAGTATTTCACGCTGATAGAATTGCTCGTCGTTGTCGCCATCATCGCGATTCTGGCGGGAATGCTTCTTCCAGCCCTGAACAAAGCCCGGGAAAAGGCACGGGCGATCAACTGTTTATCCAACCTCAAGCAGCAGGGGCTCTGTCTTGGATTTTATGAGTCGGATTACCACGAATTTGTTCCCTCGTCCAGTCTTTTCGGACAATCGTGGGTATGGGGACTGACGAAGTCCAGTTTCATGACAGCCACACAGCGCAGCAAAAGCCTGAATTACATGGACGTCGGACCATTTCACTGCACGACCTACACCGGGCCGCGGCTTGAACACGGTTATGGCTATGGCTACAACTACATGGTTCTTTCTTGGGACTCCAACAATACCCTGAACATGAAACGCTGCAAGGCCCCCACGGAACAGTATATGGTCCTCGACAAAAACGATTCGACCACCTCTCTGGCGTACAGCTATTACAGCAGCAGTTCCACCTTCTACGCCGCTCCCAGACATGGGCGGGGGCTGAACATCCTTTATGGAGACGGACACGCCACGGGCATGAACGTTCTGAATCCGGTCAACGCCTACGGCACAAGCTGGGACACCAGACCGGCCGCAGGAACCCTCGGACAGACTTCTTCCAAGACATCCAGCTACGCGGACAGCAATAACGGCTGGTCCAAACTCAAATAAAGAACGGAGTTGTTTTCCCTACATGAATGCAGAAAAAAAGTATGAATTCCGGAAATGGATCGATGACGTGCACAAAACCGGACGCCGGGATTTTTCCCAAACACCCGGCCCCGGCGAAACGGCCATCGATGAAACATGGAGCATCACATTCGAGGCTCCGCTTCTTTCCGTCGCACAGGATCTGCAGGATTATTTTCTGAAGTCCATGTCCTTGGCGCTTCCGCTCCGGAAGGAAGCCGGCAACCCTAAAATTGAACTCAAAGTCATTCCCGGCGGGAAAAAACGCGGATTTCTTTTCGAAGCGGAAAAGAAGAGCATCCGCATTCATGGACACGATGAGGCCGGCGTGCGGATGGGAGCCGTCTATCTCGAAGACCTGCTGAATCTCCGGGAAGCCCCTTTCCTGAAACCGCAGAAGGAACGCCGGGAGCCGCTCTTTTCGCCGCGCATGGTGCATTCCGGATGGGGACTGGACCAGTTCCCGGATTCCCACCTGAACGCGATTGTCCATGCCGGGTTCGACTCGATTCTGCTGTTTGTGAAGGGGGTCAACCATACCACGCACGGAATCATGGACTTCAACGACTTGATTGACCGCGCCGCAAAATATTCGCTGGACGTCTATTTCTACAGTTACCTGCCCAGTTTCAAGCACCCGGACGAACCGGACGCCGAAGCCTTTTTCGAAGAACACTACGGGAGCGTCTTCAAAAACTCTCCGAAGGCGAAAGGGCTGATTCTGGTCGGGGAAAGCGCACAGTTTCCCAGCAAGGACCCCGAATGCTCCGGCAAAGACCGTCCGGAAAGTGAAGAGGAGATCGCCGATCCGCGTCAGTCGCCCGGATTCTGGCCATGCAAAGACTATCCCCTGTGGGTGAACGCTGTCAAGAAAGCGGTCCGGAAATACGCGCCCGGGGCGGACATCGTTTTCTGGACCTACAACTGGGGAAGAGCCCCGGAGGACAAACGTCTGGCGCTGATCCGTTCCCTGCCGAAGGACATCACGCTGGAAGCCACCTTCGAAATGTTTGAAGTTCATCATTATCAAAATCATACAATGGTTCAGCCGGATTATTCCATCACCTTCCCCGGCCCCGGGCATTACTTCTCCAGCGAGGCGGTCTGCGCGAAAGAATGCGGAATTCCGCTCTATACCATGTCCAATACCGGCGGCATGACATGGGACTTCGGAATCGTCCCCTACATGCCTTTCCCACAGCAGTGGTTCAAGCGCTTCAACGCCCTCCGGAAAGCCCATGACGAATGGGATCTCCGCGGTCTGATGGACTCCCACCACTACGGCTGGTTCCCGTCCCTGATCTCCGAGTGCGCCAAATGGTGTTTCTGGACGCCCTCGCCCGAACCGGAGGACATTCTCCGACGGATTCTGGTCCGGGATTTCGGAACCGCCGCCGCGGAAAACGCCTTCGAGGCGTTCCAGTCCCTGAGCGACGCCATGAACTCCTACACCCCCGGCTTCGACGACCAGGCCGGACCGCTCCGCTGCGGTCCTTCCTATCCGTTCATCCTCCATCCGATTCTGTATCCGCATGTGGAACACAAAATGGTCTTCCCTACCACTCCGGAATCGGCGGTCGGGCCGCGCTGGATTCACACTTTCTACCAGCCGGAAAGCATTTACGATCAAAGCTGGTGCGGACTCCGTTTCCATGAAGATATCCGGATCATGACCCGTTCGCTGGAATTCTGGGAAAAAGGAATCCGCCTGTTGAACGAGTCCGTATCCAAAGTGCCGGAAAACAGGAGGGAAACGGCGGCCCGTCTCGCCGGGGTTGCCGAGTTCTGCTACCGCACGTTCCTGACCATGCTCCACACGAAGCGCTGGTGGATTCTCAACAAGCGTCTGGAAGTCGAATACGACGTGCAGAAGGCGCTGTCGCTTCTCGATGAAATGGAGTCCCTGATCGCCGAAGAAAAAGAAAATGTGCTGGCCGCCATCCCGCTGGCCGAACGTGATTCCCGGCTCGGGTGGGAGCCCAGCCTGGATTATATCTGCGACAAGCCCCATCTAGAATGGAAACTCCGCCAGTTGGACAACCTCGTCAAAAACACGCTCCGTGTCTACAGGAAAACAGTCTCGCCGAGACCGGATTTTACCTAAGTCACTGGATAGAAGCAAGTTCCTTTGATTCACCCTTCCAGGAGGAGAGCCTTTTGCCCCCCTCCCCGGAGGATGTCCGCAGGAACCGGAAGACCGGGAAGGAAAAAATCTTTCCGGTCTTCACCTTTTTCTTTATTTGAAAACAGGTTTTTTCATCATTTTTTCCGGGACAATTTGTGCTCCATCGGCAGGAAAAACAAAAAAAATCCGAAAAAGATATTTTTTTACTGAACTATTTGAACATTTACAAAAATATGGTGTCATTGCTAATGAACAACGAAACAAAAACCAGAAAACCTTTGGAAAGGAGGACAGACCAAATGATCCGCAAAGTGGTAATCAAGATTCCGCCGCGCCCAGAAGTCATCAAGGAACGCTATGCAGGCTTTCTTGCGGAACAAGCGAAATATCTGGAAAATTATAAATCCAGGTATGTGAGCGGAATGAACGAACGGTTTGCCCTCCGTCCTCAGAAGAAGGTAAGGCAGGAAGCAAACTGAAACAGTAACAGCCGTGCAATGCGGCTATGTAGTCCCCCCTCCCCAACCCCCGGCCGCCCTGAAAAGTTTTAGAAGGGCGGCCGGCCTTTTTTATTCAATTTATCCGTTTGCAAGTTTGTGAATTTGCAAATGGGAAAATTGAGAATGCGGGGATGTTCGCCTGTGTGAATAAGGAAGGCAAAGGATTTTCACGCATTCGTTTACCGGAGGTTTTTCCGTAATCCGCTTGAAAACCCCTTCAAAGCGAGGTATATTTTTTGAAAGTTATATGCATCCATTGAGGAAAACTGAAAGCCGGAAGATGAACACAACCAGATTACGATTATTGTTGCTGATCGCCATCATTTTACTTTCCGCCGCGTGGTTCATCTTCTTTCCCGTGGGCTGGGCATATTCGCTCGGGTTCCTGCTTGTGGGCGCGGCGGCGCTGTTTCCGCTGTCCGTTCCGAAAACAAAAGTCTCCATCCGTTTTCCGGCGCCGCCCCCGGCGCCATCGGGGAAATTTTTTACGGGAGTCCTTCTCTCTGTGGCATTTCTGGCTTGCGCCCTGTCCATAACGGCGTCCGGTCTGTGGCGAACCGACGACTTGCGGAACCGCCTCGCTTTCGACCACTATTCGGTCTCGATCCCTGAAACCCTCGGACTATACACAAGACAGGTCGTCAAGGAAAGCGACGGAAATATTCTCGTCATGGGTGCGACAAAACGTCCCATGTGGGTTTTCGGAGACGGTAAAGAGCTCAAGGTCGCCAATTCCATCGCCGATCTCGGCAAAGGCAAGGAGCTCTATTACTGGAAGCCCGGAACCGCCTCGCTGACGGTGGCTCCCGACATCCGGAAACTGGACGTGTTTTCACGCCGTCCCATCCTGCGGAATCTGGCCTCCCCGGTCTTTGTTTTCTCCCTTTTCCTTCTGCTGATCCTGTTTCAGACGTTCCAGTCGCGGGTCATTCTGTTTCCGACGCTCCGTCCGGCGATCTCCGAAACGGCCCTGCTGACATACCTTCTGGCAATCGGGTCCGTCTATTATGTGATCCTCTGCTGGCCGGAACTTCAGACGATCAAATTCGCAATGGACGGCTCCGTCTATCTCTCCTACGCGGGGACGGACACCTGGAACACGGCAATCCTGTCGCACCGGACGCCGGGATATCCGTTTCTGTTGAAAAGCGTCCTCCTTTTCACGCCGGTTTCCTTCGAAAGCGTGATCGCGGTTCAATACGGGCTGTATCTCTTCGGGCTGAGCTGGCTTCTTCTGGAAATGAACCGGCTGAAGACGCCAGCGGCGGTCTGTTTCATGCTGTATCTGCTGTTTCTGGACTATATGAAGACCTATCACCACTTCATTCTGGCGGACTCGCCCGGTCTGAGCGGACTGATTCTGCTTCTGGCGGCTTCGGTATGGCTCTGCCGTCTGCTCCTGAACGAAGAAAAGGTGTCGCTGAAATGGTGGGTCGCCTCCCTCGTGACGGCGGCGCTCTGTTTCGGACAGCTGATGATCAAGCCGTTTCCGGGAACCATCTTCATTCCCGCCGGACTAGTCTTCCTGACCTCGGTATTCATTCTCCGGAAGTTCTGGCGCGGTTTCGGGCTGGCGGTCTTTCTGACGCTACTGTGCCTGATCCCGGCCCTGCTCTTCTGCGGCTATCGTTACAAGCGGTGCGGGGACTTCAATTTCGCCTCGCTTTCCAGTTTTCAGATGACCTCCACGGCCATCTGCCTGCTGGACCCGGCCGTGCCGGGGTCCGGAAAACTGGACCCGAAAGCGGAAAAAGCGGTCCGGACAATCCTGAACGACACGCTTCCCAAAAATCCGGAAC
>CAYWZD010000327.1:0-5158 GCA_964462755.1 uncultured Victivallales bacterium
CAAACATCAAACCCGGACCGTATGAATGTCTCTGCAAGAATCTGTATGCGACAACCTGTACCGGCACCGATATGAAACTTCTCCATGACAAGCTGCCGACACGGAAAGTGAAATTTCCGTCCATCCTTGGACACGAAACGGTCGGGGAGGTCATCGAAACCGGCCGGAACGTAAGAAAATTCAAACCAGGGGATATCGTGCTGCGCCCGGTATATGGCTACCCGGGAACTGTTGTAAACGGCCTTGCCAATGAATTCGGAGGTTTTTCCGAATACGGTCTCGTTACGGACCGCCAGGCCGCTCTCGAGGACGGCTTTACCCTGTCCCCCGAAGCGGCAGGTTATTCCTGTTACCAGCTCAAACTCCCAAATTCCTGGCGTGCCATCCCGGAAAGCGTCCTCCTGATCACCTTGAAAGAGACTTTCAGCTGGGTTCGCCGCTTCGGATCGTTTTACGGAAAGGATGTGGCGGTCATCGGAGTCGGTGCGGTCGGAATGTTCATCCTCAAATTCGCCTCGCTTTCGTCGCCGCGGAAACTGATCGCTTTTGCATCCGGAAAAAGCGGGGAAGAGCGGGCGCTCCGCTGCGGAGCCGACGAACTGCGTGTCCTTCCGTCGGAGGAGGTCCCTTCCCCGGACAAATTCGACTTTATTCTGGATGCGGCCGGAATGCTGGACCGGATCGACTTCCTCGCACGAAAAATGCTCGTGGGAGGCGGCACTATCGGAATTTATGCGGTGAGCGGCGTCCCGGAAACCCGGTATACATCCTCCGGGTTCTGTCTGGACCGGAGAGGACCGGACGAATCGAATCCCCTGATCCATGAAAGCTCCCTGCGGATGGTTGAACGGGGAACGATTCACCTGAAGGATTTCGCCTCCTCCACCTTCCCCTTTACGGAAATGCCGTTCGCATTTGATCTGATCGAACAGAAAAAAGAATTTAAACCGCTGTTCCGTTTCTGAAAGACAATATTTCCGATGACTTTGCTTTCTCGATTGGTTGACTTGAAATTCAAATGGTTGTGGAGTATACTGATGTTGGAATATTTCTCTGCTTCGATAGCAATTGATACGTTAGTATAAAAATGATTGAAAGAACGGGTATCCTTCAGAAGAAATATTTCAGATAAACGGGGGGGGAAAATTTATGAATACAGGATCAGGTTTCCGCAAGGGATTGCATGTCCAATGCATGGTATTTATTTTGTTTTTCCTGCACATTGTCGTAAATGCCGGGACACCTGATCCCCTGCCATCCTGGAACGAGGGACCGGCCAAACGGGCAATCATCGAATTTGTCGATAAAGTCACCTCGGAGAAATCTCCCGATTTCGTGCCCGTTCCCGAAAGGATCGCCACTTTTGACAATGACGGCACCCTCTGGGCCGAACAGCCGATGTATTTTCAACTGCTGTTTGCCCTTGACCGCGTGAAGGCTCTCGCGCCGCAACATCCGGAATGGCGGGAAAAAGAACCGTTCGCTTCATTGCTGAAAGGAAATACCGCCGCTGTCCTGTCCGGCGCGGACGCCGAGAAGAACATACTGGAAATCGTCATGATCACCCACGCAAGAACCACAACGGAACAGTTTGAAGCCATCGTAAAAAACTGGATTGCAACCGCAAGGCACCCCAAAACAGGCAGATACTATACGGAAATGGTCTATCAGCCGATGCTGGAACTGCTGAATTATCTGCGGAGCAGGGACTTCAAGATTTTCATCGTTTCCGGCGGCGGAGTCGAATTCATGCGCGCTTTTTGCGAACCGGTCTATGGCGTCCCCCCAGAACAGATCATTGGCAGCAGCGTCCGGACAAAATACGAGTATCAGGACGGGAAACCGGTGCTTGTCCGTCTTCCGAAAGTGGATTTCATCAACGACAAGGCAGGAAAACCGGTCGGCATCAACTCCCAAATCGGCCGACGCCCGATCGCCGCCTTCGGCAACTCGGACGGCGACCGTCAGATGCTGGAATGGACACAGGCGGGAAAGGGACCGCGCCTGATGATGCTGGTCCGCCATGACGACGCCCGGCGGGAATGGGCCTATGGAGCCGATTCCCACATCGGCCGGTTCAGCGACAAACTCGCGAAGGAAGCAAAAAACAAACAATGGAACATCATCAGCATCAAAAATGACTGGAAACAGGTATTCCCATTCGAAAATGCTCAGGACGCAAAAAAATAACAGGGGTAAAATATATGCTTATGAATCACCAGGCGGAAACAGACGGAAACGCTCCCCGGCAGACGGAAAAACCGGTTTTCCGTTTTCACGCCATGGTGAAGCCGATTGGAGCCCGTTGCAACCTCAATTGCACTTATTGCTATTACCTTCACAAACATTCGCTCCTCGATCAACCCGCCCTGCCCCGGATATCCGATGAAATTCTGGAGAAACACATCCGCGGCTATATCGATGCGCAGACTGGAGACGAGGTCGTCTTCAGCTGGCAGGGAGGAGAACCGACTCTGCTGGGACTTGACTTTTTCCGCAAAGTGGTCGAGTTGCAGCAGCGTTACAAGAAACCGAGCCAGAAAATCGAAAACGATCTGCAGACAAACGGAACGCTGATTGACGGTGATTGGGCCCGGTTTCTCAAGGAGAACAGCTTCCTCGTGGGACTGAGCTGCGACGGCCCGGAAGAACTCCACGACCGTTTCCGAGTCACGAAAGACGGCAAACCGACGCATCGCCAAGTCATGGCCGCGGCAAAACTTCTGCATGACTTCAATGTTCCTTTTAACGCGCTCTGTGTGGTCAACCGCGAAAATGCGAAATATCCTTACGATGTGTACCGGTTCCTCACCCGCGAACTGGGCGCAAAGCGGATTCAGCTGATCCCCTGCGTGGAGACCGGATGTTTTCAGCGGGTCGCGCCGCATAAATGGGCTGTGGATGTATTTCCCGTGGTCGGCACGGCACAGGCGGTGCCGGGAAAACCGGACTCGGTCGTCACGGACTGGTCGGTCGATCCGGGCGAGTGGGGATATTTTCTCACAAAGGTGTGGGACGACTGGTTCCGTCGGGACTACGGCAAGGTCCATGTGGACCTGTTCGAAAATGTCGTGACTCAATCCATGGGCCTGCCGGCGCAGCGCTGCATCACCGCCGAATTCTGCGGCAAGGCGCTGGCGCTGGAGCACAACGGAGACGTGTATTCCTGCGACCATTATGTTTATCCGGAATATCTTCTGGGTAACTTGCAGACGCTCTCGTGGAGCTCGATGGCCTTTTCGGAAAAACAAATCAAATTCGGGTTCGACAAACGGGAAACACTGCCCTCTTATTGTCTTCGGTGCGAACACCTCAAACTCTGCTGGGGCGGATGTACGAAGGACCGGTTCATCCGGACGCCATACGGTGAGCCGGGGCTGAATTACCTTTGTCCGGGACTCAAGAAATTCTTCTCGCATATCCAGCGGGATATGCCTGACATATTAAAATGGATCAAGACCGGCGGCTGACCGCTGTCGGTTCAATAATAAAAATCAAAAATGGAATTCTATTTCAACAATTACTTGAAAAAGTTCTCATACAGGCGCAATGAAACCAAAAGAGATTCCGTAAATTCCTTACGAAATCGGAAAGGAGATCACGAAATGGATCTTATTCGGAAAAAGAAATCGGAAATCCCGAGTCCGCGTCATGAACACCCGGCGCTGACAGGTCCCCGCCAACGCTTCGGAATGACTGTCGGGCTGGCTCTGGCGGCAAGTATTTTCCCCTGTCTTGCACAAGCGGCTCCACAGGAACCGGGCAAACCCAACATTCTCCTCATCGTGTCCGACGATGTCGGTTATGGAGATCTGGGAGCCTACGGCGGCGGCAGAGGCCGCGGGATGCCGACTCCCAATCTCGACCGCCTGGCCGCTCACGGAATCACTTTCTTCTCATTTTACGCACAACCCAGCTGTACCGCCGGACGGGCGGCAATGCAGACCGGCCGCATACCGAACCGCAGCGGCATGACAACCGTAGCCTTCCAAGGACAGGGAGGCGGACTCCCGGCCGCGGAATGGACGCTGGCTTCGGTTCTCAAAAAGGCGAATTACCGGACGTATTTCACCGGCAAGTGGCATCTGGGAGAAGCCGACTATGCGCTTCCCAACGCTCACGGATATGACTTCATGGAACATTGTTTCCTCTATCATCTCAACGCCTACACATACGGCGATCCAAAATGGTTCCCCGAAATGGACCCCAGGCTGCGCGCCATGTTCGACAGGGTGACAAAGGGATCGTTGTCCGGCAATGCCGGGGAAAAGGTCAAGGAGGATTTCAAGGTCAACGGCGAATATGTCAACACTCCGGAAAAAGGAATTGTCGGCATCCCGTTCCTGGATCAATATGTCGAGGAATCCACCCTGAAATTCCTCGATGACGCGGCGAAACATCCCGACCAGCCTTTCTTCATCAACGCCAACTTCATGAAAGTGCATCAGCCGAATCTTCCGGCTCCGGAATTCATACACAAATCCATGGCAAAAACCAAATTTGCCGATTCCATCGTCGAAATGGACACCCGCATCGGCCGGATCATGGATAAGCTTGAGAAGCTCGGACTCGACAAGAACACGCTGATTTTCTTCACGACCGACAACGGCGCATGGCAGGATGTATATCCCGATGCGGGATATACTCCTTTCCGCGGCACCAAAGGAACCGTCCGTGAAGGCGGAAACCGCGTTCCCGCGATTGCCGTCTGGCCCGGGAAAATCGCCCCCGGAGAAAGAAACCACGACATCGTGGGCGGACTTGACCTGATGGCGACCTTCGCCGCCATGGCCGGAGTCAAACTTCCGGAACAGGACCGGGAAGGCAAACCGATGATTTTCGACAGTTACGACATGACGCCGCTACTGCTCGGCACTGGAAAATGCGCCCGGAACTGCTGGTTCTACTTCACCGAAAATGAATTGTCTCCGGGAGCCATTCGGGTGGAAAATTATAAGGCGGTGTTCAACTTGCGCGGCGATGACGGTCAGGCGACCGGCGGGCTCTCTGTCGACACCAACCTCGGCTGGAAGGGGGCGGAAAAGTATGTGGCAACCATTCCGCAGATTTTCGACCTCTGGCAGGACCCGCAGGAAAGATATGACATCTTCATGAACAACTATACGGAACATACCTGGACGATGATTCCCATCAACAA
>CAYWZD010000328.1:0-5157 GCA_964462755.1 uncultured Victivallales bacterium
TTCACGACCGGTTTGTAGTAATGACTTGAGCGGGGAACCCGTAAAAGTTTCAATTGACGTGCCACGCTCAATTTTCCCTTCGGATCTATCTGGGCTTTCCGGGATTCAAGCCCAGTGCGGAGGACACATTTCGCAAAAAATCATTCTCCACCTCAAGACGTCCGATTTTCTTCATCAGATCGTCTTCGGTATACCCTTTGTTTTCCGCCTTGCGCTCGCTCTTCGTCTGGAAAACTCCTCCTGCCCCTTCCATCAGTTTCTTCTTCCACTGCAATACTTGGTTCGGATGCACCTGAAACTCTCCGGCGATTTCCGCGATCGTCTTGTCGTCACGCAGCGCCGCCAGCGCCACACGACTTTTGAACTTGCTGTCGTAGCTCCTTTTCATTTCGACTACCCCTTTCGTGTAAAACTTGGACCCTCTAATTTACGACTCGTTTTACACCAATGCAACCTGTCCAGCTTTCGGGGCCAACCGCAATCCGGACAATTGCCCTTTGCCCATTCTTTCCCGGAATGCCTCTTTGAGTTCCGGGCGCGTCTTGTACGGGCCTGCGATCCGCTTGCTGACGGAATGCAGAAACGGTCAGGTCGTCTATCACGATCCCTATGCTCCGGAGATCTTCCCGTGGGGCGTCTGCGGACATCGGGAGACGGAAACATTTGCCATGCTTCTGGATCGGAAACGGATGCTGTTCCGCTGTACCTCAAAAAATCCGGACCGGGAAAAATTTCGCATCGCAGTCAGCCGTCCCCATCTCTTCAACGGCGAGTCCTATGCCGGAAAAAATCAGCGGGTTACGGATGGTTGTGATAAACATTGCGCCCGTGCGGGAGTCCCCTTTGATCCGAATCTCCCGGTTGCCAACGGCAAGGCGAAAGTCCAGTGGTCGGCTCCAAAATTCAACCGTGAGACAAATGTTCTTCTGTGGCAAGCCTCGATTCAGTTTCCATACGGGGAACGCCCGCTCTTTCTGGCCGCATCAGCATCGGTTCTGCTGACTTATTCAGAAAGCGCCTCGCTGTGGATTCTCATGGCGGAATGGAAGGACAGCTCCGCAATCGAAACCGTATTTGCCGCAGGGAATTCCGAAGAAGAGGTCTTGAAGAAAATATCGGATGCTGCAAGCAACTTCAATGCGCTATTGCGCCAAAAGAAAAATGAGATCACCCGCTTGGAAAAAAAAGCACCTTCCATCGAGATCGAAGGGATGCCCGCAGCCGGTGATTTCATGCGGGCTTCGGTCGGCTATCAGCATGCCATGCTGCTGCGCGACACAACCGCGATCCGTGCGGCCCAGCATAAGTTTGGCGTTTTCTTTTTGTGGGACACCCTGTATCCGATCCGCGATCTGCTGTGGAATGGAGAGATCAGACAGGCGAAAGAAGTGTTCCGCTCTGTACTGGGTTATCCCTATCTGGAAAATTCAGCATGGGTGGTTTCCCAGCTGGTGCTGGTCTTTGACGAGATCCTGAGTTTTGACACGGATCGGAGATTTCTGTCGGAATCCTGGCCCTGGCTGGAACGCTATCTGGATTTTATGCTGACGCAAATCAATCCGGAAACAGGACTGATCGCCTCCAGCATGACGACCGGGGTCGATGTTCCGCAAGAGCTGGGACTCTCCGGACTCTATGCCGCCCCCTGCATCAATGCGTGGTGGTACAGTGCCTTGCGGACATTGGAAAACCTCTCCATGGAACTGGGCCGGGAATCGGTCCGGGAAAAAGTCGCACCGCTGATCCCGCGGATCGAGGCGAATTACCTGAAAGGTTTTCTTTCCCCGCGAACCGGCTATCTGCGGAGCGGGGTCAACGAGGACCTGTCCCATGGAACCGTCGAAGCGTTTCAGAACACTTCGACCATCGGTTTCGACTATCCGTTTGGCGAGCATCTCATGCGCAAGGCAGTAAACTCGCTGGCCCGGTTTCAATCCCGCAGGCTCTATCATCCGGAGGGGCATACCGCTGTCGCCTGGGACTCGGAAATCGAGTGTGAAATGTGGAAATCCGTACACATGAACCAGCATGACGGCCATGAGGCAAGGCTGGCCCGGCTGGCGGATGATCTTCCGGAGGCATACCGGCTGATCGGGTGTTATCTGGAGTCGTTTGATTTTTACAAAACCGCCATCGAAACCTTCAACTATTCCGGCTGTTGCGGCAATGAATCGCAGACCGGCGACTGGCAGACCTTCTCCTCGACAGCGGTTTGTGAAGCCCTGAGGAGCGGTCTTGCCGGAATCGCACGGCATCGTGAAAGTCTTTACTATATTCCGGCCGATGATCACCGGAAAATCCATCTGAAAAATCTCCGTCTGAAAGATACGATGGTCAACGTTGATATCTCTGGAACAGGTCCCTATTTCGAACCCATGAAAATCGACGACCGCCGTCAGGAGGGCACGGCTCAGATCCCTTCCGACCGGATTTGCGGCAAGTCACTGCAATGGTCCATACGGCGCAGCCGGCACCCTTTCCGAACTCCGGTCCTGCTGAACTCCTGCGGACTGCCCGTGCGGAGTATTCAAGTCAAAGGGAAGACGCTGACCTTTCTGTCCGCTGGATGCGGACATTATCCGCTGGAAATCGCGGTTCCCTCTGAACCGGAGGTCCGGCTCAATGGCGCGAAAATCCCATTTGAATTCGATCCGGTGAAAAAAAGGCTCCGGATAGATCTTCAGTTTCGAGTTGATGACCGGATTGAAGTCATTATCCTGTAAGATATTTTGAGTTCACACAGAATGCATTATTCAAACAAATCAGATTGCATTGCTGCAGAATGGTGCTGTTGTTGGAAGGATGGATAGACAGGACAACTAAAACTCTTTTAAAAACTGTAGTCATCATTTAATTTACTCCGTTGCACCAGTCCAGTAAAAATCAATGGGACCATCAGCAGTGGTCCCAGATGGCGCTGACGGCAAAGTTGGTGGCATGGGCGAAGTCGTCCGGCACCCCGGGCTTCTTGATGATGAGGATTACGACTTTCCCTCCCAGAGGGATTGGCGCGGATTCTCGCGCAAAGCCAGCCAGTCGCGCTGACAGGCGCTTTCATCTTCCCGGGCAAACGGAGGAAGGCGCATTCGCGCGTCCTTGATCGACTGGGAGCAGACCGCGAAGCTCCGGCTTTTGTCCAGCGTGCAATAGGACATGTCGGATTCCCGCTTTGCGGCGTTGAAGCACACCGTGTCTCTCAAGTGCGGCCTGACATAGGTGAACGTAACGACGATGAGGCCCCGTCTATTCATCAGCCCGCGCTGTTTCATCATCTCCAGCCGCAGGAATCCGCCGCCGTTGTCAAATGCAAAGCAGTCGGCACCTACGCCGTTCACCCAGTAGAGGATGTAGTCCGCTTTCTGGGCAGGCGTCCATAATTTCGGAAGGCGTTCTCCATAGAGGACGTCCAGAATGTCTCCGTCCTTGCGGAGCCCCACGACCGATAAAGATGTGAAGGACTCGCTCAAGAGTCCACCGCCATGCCAGTTGCCCCCGACCGCGATCCAGCGGTAGTCCAGCAATCCCCCCTCGAGATCCGCCGGCGTCTTCACCGGGATCTGATGGCAGGAGTTCAAGAGATCCCCAGTGTCAGGGGAAAAACGCTTAAGCCGTAAGGCCAGCCGAATACTTCATTGTTTAGCCCCGCTGGATCAAAGATCGTATGTAGAAAGCCGCCGCATCCGTTCCATCCGCATTCAAAGGCTTTTGCCATTCGATCGATACCCCATCGCAGAACTTCATGAAATCAGGAATATCACCATAATGAAGTATATCAGTTACACACAAACCGAGCGTAAAAACATTTACCCCCGGCACACAATCCGACCAATTCAGGGTAATCGGCGCATGGTCCAATACCAGATGCTCCATTTTGCCGTACAATGCGCAGGAAAGCAGTCCCGCAACCGCCGCATCTTTATATCCGTAAGGATCGACCAAGTCTTTGCAGATCTTGAAAGCATGACACGATTGCCGTTCCAGAACGGAAGCATGGATTACATCACGTTCAATGCTTTCTTCCATCACACGCCAGATCTGAACGGTCATTCAAATGAAAATGGAAGGGGGGGGGGGAAATTCGGATTCCACAAAACTGTCCGTTTCCCAGAAGTTTTGCTGTTCCAGCCACTTTCGGCAGGACCAGTTCATCGTCTGGAGAGAAATAGACATCTCCCAGGTCGTAACGTGGGGATCACGTCCGGGGCGTCCGCGCCCGAGGAACCGGTCCGCGAACTGCTGGAAACGGTGGAACGCTGTCCCTAAGGGCGGATTCCCCGGTCAACCGTGAAAGCGCCGGAGACATTCCAGATTGAGCAATTTTGTTTCCACCTTGGCACGGAGCGGTTTTTCGGGAGGTCCCTCCTCGATCATCCGGATCAGTTTTTCCGCGGCGACCTGTCCCATTTTTTCGAGCTGCTGATCGACCGATGCAAATTCCAGGCGATTGCTGAGATAGGGAAGGCCGCCAAATCCGGTAACCACAATTTTCCCCACCCGTTCCGGGAAACACCGCAATAGTTCAGCCATCACGAAAATGGCGTCATTGTCGTTCTCCGTTACAATCGCGGTCACGTTCGGAAATTTCTCGAAAATCTGCGGCAGGACATATTCCGCACTTTTGGGTTCTCCGTCGTGTCCAAGGAAGAAGCGTTCTTTCCAGTCGGAAATTCCGGCTTCGCGGAGGATGTCTTTGAAAGCCCGGCGATAGTCTTCTCCGTTCCACCCGTTCCACCCGATCAGCTGGGTCAGAAAAAAAGCGATGTCGCGATGTCCGGCCGCCAGAACCGCCCTCATCATCCGACATGCCCCGCCGTAGTTGTCGGAACTGACCGCATGGTGAACGGTATCGCTATCCGGAAATTCCTGATTGACATGGATCACCGGAATTCCTTCCGGAGCCTGGATCGGCCCGTATGCCATGGTCAGAATCCCCTGAAACGGCATGGTTTTGAATCCGTCCAGATAGTGCTGAAGATATTGCGGAGGGGGATTGAGAATGGACACGACGTATTTTTGGAGAAGGGCTCCATCGATCGCTCCCTTGAGAACGATCGACGAATAACTGGCTTTCACCGTTCCGATGAAGGCAATCTGTCCTTTCGGGAACGGCTCCTCCTGAAGCACGCGGGTTCCGCCTCCGCGGACCAGACGTTCCAG
>CAYWZD010000329.1:0-5141 GCA_964462755.1 uncultured Victivallales bacterium
GGAATGCTTCTCGGCAACGACCTTGCCTTCAATGTGATCAAATTGCCGCCATCCATGCAAATGGGGCAAACCACCCATTCAATTCCATCATGATCCTGACCTCCGAAAAACAGGGATGCATCATGCAGAAAGCAGAGAGGTCAGGATTTCCTTTTGCCGTCAAGAATTTCCGTTCCTGCTTTCCCTTTTTCTGTTCATGGTTTAAGAAAACGGATTATTTTTGCGGTCAGAAGCTCCGACCGGCATCCAATTCGATTTCGTGACTGTTTTCTCCCGTGCTGTTCCAGTGGTTCCGGATCAGAAGACCGCCTCGGGGCAAGAACCGGAGGTCACTGAATTGAGACTTTCCTTCGGAAGTCAGAAACAATTTTTCGGAATGCCCGTCCGGAACGTTCATGGCAAGATAAACGGCGGGGGCTTCTCCTGTACTCCAGTCGCCGCTGTGGAGTTTGAGAGCGGCCTTGAAGAGCCCACGGGAAGAATCGATCTGGATTTCTGCGGGAGAACCGGTCGGCAGAGTATCGGCATAACAGGAGCGCAGCTCCGTTTCTTTGCCGTTGGTGCGTTTGCCGATCCTCCAGAATACATCCGAATCGCCTTTTCGTTTTGTGCTGGGCTGAAAGACCAGTTCCGCATAGCAGCAGTTTTCAGGTTCATTGCCCCATTCGATCCCTGCCTGCCTTCCGGTACTGACCGTGGCGCAGAGATGAAACTCCCGGTATGCCGTATCGCCGATTCCGGCGCGTGCGTCGGATGCATCTTCATCCATCTGTTCGAACACTGCTGTGCGCCGATAATGGAAGGAGCGCTGAAGCACGTTTGCATCGTAGCGCCACGGATAGGGGGAATCGCCGATGTTGTTCTGCGTGATGCTGAGAATTCGGCCGGGCTCCGTTTCCAGCAACCGGCCGTAATAGGTGAACCCGCCCACATCCGCCTTTTGCCAAGAGGCGCCGTCGTCACAGGTGTAAAGCAGCATGCTTCCCTGATCGAAAAAAATCGTTCCGTCCGTTGCTCGGAGCATGTATGGATATCCCGTGCGTATGAAACGTTCGGGGGAAGTGACATCCGATGTATGCCAATGTCCGGAGAAATCCCGGGAGAGATACATCTGGACGTTTCTTCCGTCTTTGCCGACAACGCGGTTGATCAGCAGAAGGCGTCCGTCCGCCAGTTCCACAAAATCATTTTCTTCGCACAGTCCGTGGATGACAGAATCGTTTTCGGCGAAAATCTGCGGATTGCTCCAGGTTCGTCCGGCGTCGGCGGATTCCAGAATGACCGCCTGAAAACCATAGGGAAGACTGCCTGTGCGGAAGGCGCCTGTGGCGACCAGCAGACCTGAACGAAGACGGTGAAGTCCGGTGACATACAGCCGTTTGTCATCCTTGCTCCGCCAGATTTGTTTCCATGACTTCCCGCCGTCGGAACTTTCCATGAATACGCCTCGCGGCGTCGGCGTCCGGTATTTCTGGTAGGTGAACGGGAATGTGACAGGTTCCTTTTGTTTGTTTTCATCAAAGACCGGATGTTCATCGGAATAAAGCGTTTCCAGATCGTATTCGACACCGCTGCGGATCAACCGTCCGTCCGGCAGTTCCGCAACATGCTGGAATCCGTGGTCGGAATTTGCCCTGTTGCCGGGATTGCAGGGAATTTTCTCCCCGAATGGTTTCCATGTTCTGCCGCCGTCCTCGGATCGGAGAGTGACGAGATACGCATGGACCTTTTGACGTGTGAAATCGTAGCTCGGGGGCCAAAGGGAGAGATCGCCTTCGGCTTCGGTCAGACAGATTTTCAGAGTGCCGTCGGATTCGCGCCATGTCGTGCACCATGCCGCAAATCCGGGTTCCTGAGCGGGATGGTAAATGGTTCGGTTTGTCTTGTGAAAAGTCGATATCCGGTCGGAAAGCCGTTCCCAGAAACCTGTGACCGGCTGGATTGCAGAAATCTGTATAAACTCCGGAGAAGTGTCCATCCTCAAGTCAGATTCGATAAACCCGGTTATTGCTGTAGAAGGGGGCATAGAGTATTCCTTTCTTCAGATGCCGCTCATTATTAGTTCCATCAGTTGGCAAGCGGAAGGCTTGCATTTCCAGCGGGATTCCAGAAATAAAAATTCGAATCACCGGCGCTGTTGCTGCGGTCCGAACTGGATTCGACCAGCGTGACCCGTTCGGAGATGACGCGCATATCTCCGTAAAGCACATTGAGGTTGGCGCCGTGTCTGGTCCAATCCTTGCGGAGATAGAGATTCTTGGCCATATTGCTGGCAAGGTATCGGAGATAAGTTGCCGTTTCGGCAGTGCGGCCGCTGTCCATGAAGATCATTGTGGCGGAAGGCTTGCGGAATTTCCTGAGCGGAGCGCAAAAAGTGGAATAGCCGCCGCAATAGGAGGTGGAAATATAGCCGGTCGCCTGAACTTGGGTGGCCGGGCAGATCAGGGATTTTTTGCCGCCGCCGACGGCATAGACATTCATATTGAAATAGAGACTCAGATATGCGGGCCATCCGTCCAGCCCGGTGACCGATTGTCCATGTGCCGTTTTGCTGATGGGATCATATCCGTCGTGGAAAAAGCACTCATTGTTCGGCATGATATAACCGCCGTTGTCGTCAGTATAGAAAACCGCAAGATTCCCGAGGTTTTTCAGATTGGAAACGCAAGCTATGCTGTAGGCTTTCCTCTTCGCCGCGTTCAGCGCAGGCAGCAGCAGGCTTGCCAGAATTGCAATGATGGCTATGACAATCAGAAGTTCTATTAATGTAAAAATCCGTTCTCCGTTCAAGGAATATTTTGTCTGCATATCCATTCTTTCCTCCCTGGGTTGTATATTAGACATCATGACACCTCCGTCAGATGAGAGGCATTTATTTCTTGAGGGGGTCCGGAATAAGCCTTGCTTTGTACAGGGTTCTTCTTCGGTTCTTGTTTTCTGGCTTTTGCATCACTTTTCATTGCATGCATACATTGCGGCAGAGGGGTTGGAAATGTGATTTTGAACGGTACATAATGCTGAATCGGCTGGCGGAGATCGGAAAAAATGCGGCTCCGCAGAATGTTCCAGCATTCAAGATAGAGTGCGCTGGTGTGTGTCACATGACAGGAAAACGTATGGCAACCGGGAAGCGGAAGCTCTTTTTCCACGCAGAGAAACAGCACGTCATTACAATATTCCCATTTTTTCTTGAGCCCTCCGATATATTTGCCAAGCCCCGTTCCGCCCCATAGAATCACAATATCCAGACGCGGCTGGTTTTTATGCAGCATCTCCAGGGAGTTCCGGTAGTATTCCGTCTTGTCGAGACCGGAATCGGAAGGAAGAACATCCGTGCAGACTTCCGGCAGTCCGAGTTTGCGCTTGATTGTGATCCAGCGAGAACGGATCAGTTTGTTGTATCCGTCCAGATTGCTGTGCCAAACCAGTGCGATTCTCCGATAGCCTTTTGCTTGAATTTTCTCCGTCAGCCGCTCCAGTTCGTTGAGATTGTCGAATTCGGCGAAATTGAGATTCTTGTGAAGCGGCAGCATTGTGCCCGAAACATAGGGGATGGTTCCGGAATCCAGAAAATCTGCCAACTCTTCCGAAATAGAACCGTTTGTGAATATCAGCCCTTTCCAGTCGCATTTGGAAAGCATATTCATTGCAGAGACCGCCGTATTCCCGGGAAGCCAGAACAAAACCGGCGTAAACCCGTCCGCCGTAATCTGGCTCAACAGATGCACGAAATGGTTGTCCGAATTGTTTAGTGCGGGATCGTCTCCGACCGTGATGACGCCGATCATTCCGCGGTGTCCGGCGTTGACGATGCAGTGTGTGCCTTGCCGCCGGTTGGCAGAAATGAGTCCGGATTCGATCAGCTTTTTCCGAGCGTTGGTCATAGTCTGGAGCGAAACTTTGAATTCGGATGCGAGGATGCGCACCGGTGGAAGTTTGCCGCCGTCCCGTATTCTCCGTTCCAGTTTTTCGGCAATCGCAGGAAATTTCGCCCTGTTCATAGTTCGGACCATCCTTTTCCATTTTGTCCTGAAATTTAATTATACAAGATTCCTGCGAAAAATCAATACGAAATGGATTATGGGAAGAGGCAAAATTGCATTGAAACTAGAACAAAATGTGTCGTGATTAGAAATCTTGCCAACTTCCGGAACCCTATTGGAATGGTTTGAGACGGATATGGATTCTGTAAAAAATCCCTGGGAAGCATCTGCGCAAGCTCAAAAAGTTTCTATCATGTAAGAATTGTCTTCCCGTATTTCCTTTATCTGCTTTGTTTCCTTTGGTTTTCATGCACTTGCACTATAAATAAAATAACTTTTCCGGAGGACCATCGCGTAAAAATGTGTGACTGCGACAAAAAGGCATTCCGATCGGTCGGCGTCATCGGAGTCCTGATAGTGTCAGATGCCGTCGAGTATTTATTTTTCTCTGTGGAGGTGCTCGATGCGGAATGGATTGGACTGCTTTGCCTTGAATTGAATGGGCGATAGGTGGGTTACAGGCGTTTTTGAGAAAAATACGTCAGGCGGACTTCAGGATGGCCTCAAGTCTCTCACGGAGGGGGGAGAGTGTATTGAGGAAGGCGAGCGCCCGACGGATCTGTGGAGATTCCGATGCCTGGGACGACTTCGATGGACTTGATCTGGGCTTTCTCTCCGATGTGGGTATAGTATTTGTCGGCGATGTCGGAATCCGTAAGGTCGATGCTGTTCGATTGGAGGAGAACGCAGGCCTTGAACCGCTGACCGGTATACATTCCGATGTGATAGATCACCCGGATTTCCGGCTTGTTCATGACGGTATGGCGAGGATCTTCGAGGACTTCAAGGATTCTCTGCTCCTGTTCGCGTGAGAAAGCTAGGCGTCTTACTCCGATCCCCTGTTTCTCGCGTTCCCGTCGGAAGAGAAGGGGACGGAAGGGATTCTCGCCGTCCCGGAATTCGGTCAATGTGGAGAAGATTTTGCGGAGACGTTTGATTTTGCGGTTGTGGGTGTCAACGGCAAGACCGGATTTCTTCAGGTGCTGGGCGAACTTCTCGGCATGTTGAGAGGTGATCTTGCGGACTTCCATCCTGGGATCGGCCATAAATCGGATGAACTCTTCCAGCGTTGCCCGGTATTGAATCTGTTCGCTGACG
>CAYWZD010000330.1:0-5002 GCA_964462755.1 uncultured Victivallales bacterium
TCCAGAACCCGCGTCCGTTTTTCCTCCGAAACGGAATGATCCCCGTTCATCACACGGGAAACAGTCGCCTGGGAAACCCCGGCTTTTCTTGCAATTTCTGTGGCAGTCGCCATTCACTCTCTCCGATTTTTATTCATACAATATAATGAATAATTCATGATAATTCAAGAATAAAACCCATAAATTCAAACAGGAATCATTGAATCCGTTCCCATTTCTTTATATAGTAACGCCGAAACCGAAAGGGAAAGCGAGGCAAGTCATGAAGGAAAAACTGAAAGGAATCGTGCCGCCGGTCATTACGCCGTTAACCCGGGACAGGCAGATCGATTGCGCGGGACTGAAAAAACTGCTTGAATACATTCTTGCCGGAGGAGTCCACGGGCTGTTCATTCTGGGGACGACCGGGGAAGGTCCCGTGCTGGGATATGATCTCCAGAAGAAAATGATCGAGGAAACCTGTGCGATTGTGGCCGGACGCGTTCCGGTTCTGGTCGGAATTTCCGCCGCCGCGATGGACGAATCGGTAAAACTGGCGGAAATCTCTCATCGGAGCGGGGCGTATGGAGCGGTGGCCGCGCCGCCGTATTATTTTTCGCTCGGCGAACCGGAGCAGATCGACTATTATGAGACGCTCGTCCGCAGAATTCCCCTGCCGCTCTTCCTCTACAACATGCCTTCCATGACGAAGACCTGTCTCAAGCCCGCCACGGTGATCCGTCTGGCGGACGTTCCCGGAATCATCGGCTACAAGGACAGTTCGGGCAGCATGGCGGATCTCCATGAGGTGCTGTCGGTCTTGCGCGGACGGGAGGATTTCTCCGTTTTCATCGGCCCCGAGGAACTGCTGGGCGAAGCGGTCCTGTTCGGCGCGGACGGCGGCGTCACCGGCGGAGCGAACCTGAATCCGCACCTCTTCGTATCCATGTATGAAGCCGCAAACCGGGGCGACATCCCGGAGATACGCCGTCTACAGAATGAAATATGCCGCCAGCGCAAACTGTATTTCATCGGACACTACTCTTCCAGCATCGTCAAGGGAATCAAATGCGCCCTTGCCCTGAAAGGCATCTGCTCGGAATATCCGGCGGAACCCTTCCACATTTTCGAAGAAAAGGAAAGGAACGAAGTCCGGAAGATCCTCACCACTCTTTCGATTTCCTGAATCGGCCTCTTTCCGGACAGACAAAAAAGGAATCCTCGCGGGAGGATTCCTTTTTTCATGCCGGTTTCACGATTTTCTCCGGAAGATCCGGAGAAAAGAAGGATCAGTCGAGGGTAGTCAGCCGGAGATCCTTGAATTCGATCGAGGTGTTGTTCGAGGCTCCGACTACGATAATACGGGCCTTTTTCGTTCCGGGCCACCAATGTTCGGCGGGATTTCCGCTTTTTGCCAGACCGCTGATTTTCCCGGAGAAGGTTTTCCATTCGCCCGTAACGGCTCCGCCCTCGGAACCCGCGTAAACGGCACCCCGTCCGTCGGCATGCTGACGGACCGCCGTACCGGCCGGGAGGTTACGTCCGAGGCGTGATTTGAAGGTAATTTCCCAGTAACCGTTCTGTTTTCCGATTTTCTCGATCGGACTGGAAAGAGTGCGGTTCGGGAGGTCGGAGAAATCCGGTTTGGCATAAAACGCCGCATATTTATGACCGTCGGTCTTCCATGCGGAAGCATCCTTGACCTTGATGGACAAGTCGTCCGCCTTCGCCGGGACAGTCAAAACCGTTTCCGTCTCGGGAATCACGAAAACATTGTTCGGATTGATCGAGGCATCGTTTCCGTCACAGGACACAACGCCGAAATAAATTTTTCCGGGGCCCCCGGTTCCCGGAGAAAGCCGGAACTGTCCGCTGACCTGATAATTTTTAGACGTATCCACCGGAACGGCCTGTTTGCTTGTAACCGTAATACGCTTGGCCAGGACCACGGCGCCTCCGTTATCCTTGAGTCCGGCGTTGAGCTCGCGGAAATCCGCGGCGGTTCCAGCTTTCAGCAAAGGTTCCGCCGCACCCAGAGCGACGGTTGTCCCCGCGATCATTCCCCACATCCACACGCGCGACATTGAATTCATAGGTTCTCTCTCCCCTGATTTACTTGCAATTTATGTGATCCACCATCTGAAATGCCGGATGCGGACGGTTCCGCGGAAAGGGAAAACAACAACTCCCCGAGTCCGGTTTCATGGTCTTTCAGGACTATTTCAGAAAGAGCGGATTCAAATGGTCATTTCCATAAAGTTGGCACCCATCTTCTTGAAGTCTTCGACAAAAGACGGGTAAGTGACTCCGGCGCATTCGCTGTCGCGCACAATGGTTTCTCCTTCGGCGGCAAGACCGGCAATCGAAAGGGCCATGGCAATGCGGTGATCCTTGAAACTCTCGAGGTCCGTGGAGCCTTTGAGTTTTCCGCCGGTGACAACCATTCCGTCGCTAAGTTCTTCAATGACGACCCCCATTTTCCGGAGTTCGGAAGACATGCATGCGATGCGGTCGGTTTCCTTGATGCGGGCCTGCGGCACATTCCTGAGATAGCTGACGCCATCGGCGCAAGCGCCCGCGACGGCAAGAACCGGAAGGGCGTCCGGAGTGGCGTTCAGATCGAGGTCGAAGGGTTTGAGGCGCTTCGGTCCGCGGATCGTGGTAACATGGTTGTCCGTAGTGATTTTTACGCCCATCTGGGTAAAGTAGTCGAAAACGACCTTGTCGCCCTGGGGATCGTTGAAATCGAGATTCGGAATCTTGACCTCTCCGCCGGTGACGGCGGCGGAGAGCAGCGGGAAGGCCGCCGTGGAAAAGTCCACCGGAATCCGCGTGGAAAACGGGACGTATTTCTGCCCGCCGAACACTTTGAAACGGATCATGTTCTTGTCCATTTCATAACGGATGCCTTCACGGTCGAGCCAGTCGAGCGTGAGAAGGACATACGGCTGTTCGTTCAGCTTGGAAACGTGAATGGTGGTGTCGTTCTTCAACAGGGGGGCGACAAGCAAAATGGCGGAAAGGAACTGGGAAGTCTTGCCGTCCACGAGGATGTCCTTGCCGTCGATCGGCCCGGTTACGGAGATGGGACATTTGCCGTTGGTGGATTCCGTTTTTGCGCCCATGGCTCCGAGAGATTCCAGAAGGGAAGCCATTTCACGGGTGCGGAGGGAGTCGTCGCCGTCGAAGGAAACCTTGAAACCGGCGGTCGCCGCGAGGGCGGTAAAGAGCCGGAGCCCCGTGCCGGAATTCCCCATATTGATGGTTCTTGCCGGCTGAAGGAGGCGTCCTCCGGTTCCGGAAATCCGCCAGATGGAATCGTCGCCGCGCTTGACCCAGGCGCCCAGCACGGAAGCTGCGCTCAGGCAGGAAAGCGTATCCTCTGAAACCAGGGGCATTTTGATCGTGGATGTCCCGTTTGCAAGGGAAGCGATCAGAATCGACCGGATCGTATGCGATTTGGAACCGGGAATTTCCACCTGCCCGTTTATCTTCGACTTCTTGACTGATATTTCCATGTTGAAGCACCTTTCGATAAAAAAAGAATGTAGTATAATATACGCCCTGAACCCGGAAAAGTCAATCTTCTTTCCCCGGACCCACTTTCGGGACGGGTTCAGTCTCACCCCGGAACGGGATGTCCATCCTCCGAAAAAGAAGCGGAAGCAACAGAAGCCCGATGCCCGTAATCAGATAAGGAAGAAGTATTTCCCGGGAATAATGATACATCCGGTAACAGTCCATCCATGCGGCCAGCAACAGGAGCAAAACGGTCAGGACAAAGAACCAGATCAGAAAACGTCCGAACGGCACGCCCTTTTCCCGGAGACGGATTCCCAGCAGCACCGCCGCCACGACAAATCCGAACTGGGGAATAAAGATGCTCAACAGTCTCCATTGCAAATGCGACACGTCAATCCATTCGATAGAACTGAACGGAGAAAAAAACAGCGTGCAGGCGAACACGCCAAGCGGAAGTCCCCACAAAAGCCATCGGCTCTTTTTATAATAAAGGATATATCCCGCCAGCACGGCAACCGCCAGTTGGATGACATATCCAAACGGAAGAATCTGGGCAATGATATAATAAAGACCGGCAAAAGGCTCCTTCAGCGACCACCCCTGAAAACGGAAGATGTCTTCTTTCACTTCCGCCCAGGCGGGCGAGAACTCACGATCCGTTTTTTGCTGTGCATCGGTAAACAGCTTGCGGCGGAATGTTTTGTAATCTTGTGAAACATAGGGTTCAATCCTGAGCCGGACCGCCTCCGCATACAGAGACGGCAGATCGCTGTCTTTCGGTTTTTTGTCCAGCAGACCCGGCGGAAGCTGACTTCGGAAAGGAGCCAGTTTCCTTTTCAATTCCACACACGCCTCCGCCTTGTTGTAAACTAGTTGGGCATGAACCACTTTCGGTTCGCTTGCGCCACGGATGGCTTCACATGCGACATACATCAGTTCCTGAATGGGAAATGAAAAATAATGTTTGCTCGGATGAGGCCAGAAAACCCGATCCGCGACCAGCAAAGCCAGAATCGCCAGCAGGATGGTCAGGCGCAGCGGGAAAAAGCGTTTGCGGAACCAGAGAAAACCGTCCCATAGTTTGCGAAAAAACGTACCGATCCGATTCATATCATCCCCCTTGCCCTATTTTCAACGGAAGAAATTGGGCGCGCCGCCGGATTTCCGCCGGAACGTCCGTACCCCGAAATGGGACTTCCAGTGAAAGATTTTATACAGTCTCGACTTCAGGAACAGCACCTCCACCAGATCGAAACGGTAGGGAACCGCCGGCTTGCCGATCTCCCGCATGAAAGTGAAGGCCGCGCGGTAGATCCGCCGTTTCTGCGGATTCCGGAGAGCCGCCGCGGGACGGGTTCTCTCCGCCTGGGCAGACGTCTTGGCCCGGCGGGTCTTGACTTCCGCGAAAACAAGGTTCAGGCCGTCGCGGACAATCAGGTCGATTTCACCGTTTTTCATCCGGTAGTCCCGCATCAGGACGTCGCAGTCCGCGTTTTCGAAC
>CAYWZD010000331.1:0-4998 GCA_964462755.1 uncultured Victivallales bacterium
TTTCATTTCGGCAATCTCCATTTTAACTTTGTGTAACTATTACGCAATATTATATGCCAGAAAAAAGCATTTGTCAACCGCAAATTGAAAAAATTCAGAAAAAAATTCAGAAAAAGGCGAATCCGGTACGACCGCCCAAAGGGAAAATGAGCGGGAAGAAAAATTAAATTGAGGGTAAAAAGAAGAGAATGCCCTCCTTCTCCGGAAAATTTTCATATTTTTTTCAGAGGAGGGATTGCAAAAGAAAAAGTTTGTTGTATAATTAATGTTAACCTGAACATGTTGACATTAACACCCACCAGGATTACATGAATATGGAAGCAACGATCAAGGATGTGGCGAAAGAGTCGGGGGTCAGCACCATGACCGTGACCCGGGCATTCCGCAGCGATGCACTGGTTTCAGCGGAAACGCGCAGGAAGGTTCTGGATGTGGCGCAAAAACTGAATTATCGTCCGAATCTGAACGCCCGCGTACTGCGAGGCGGAAGCAGCCGGAGCATCGGCATCCTGCTTTCGAATCCGGCCGGGAATGCGATCGTACGTCAGATTTCCGAAAAACTTCTGCCGGACAATTATGTAACGTATATCGCCGAAAGTCTGGGCGATCTGAACATTATCAAATCCGCTCTGCAGGAATTCGAAAACCGGCGTGTGGATGCGCTCGTCATGGAATGGCGTTCAAACTACACGTCGCTGGAATCCATGCTTGCCAAGCAGAAGAATATGATTCTCTTTACCCGGGAATCGCAAGTGAATCATATCTGCGACTGCTGTTTTCTGGATTATAAACCGGCGATTCGAGAAGCGGTCGGGTATTGGCTGAAACACAGCCGCAGAAATATTTATTATGTTGGAAGGGAGGAATTCTCGGATGCCCGCGAGATGAAGCAGGTTCTGGAAGAGTTTGGGCTGCCGTTCAATCACATCGAGACCTCCCGGTTTTCGAGTAAACCCGCTTTCGCCAACTATTACGATGCCCTGATGGAGGCCCTGCGTTCAGGCAAAAAGCCGGACGCGCTTCTGACCCATTGTGATATTGCCGCCATGCAACTGTGCAGATGCGTCGCGGACTTCGGGTTGAAGGTCCCGGAAGACATTGCGGTGATCGGTCACGGGAACAGTGAATTTTCAGAGTTTATGCAGCCGCCCCTCGCTTCGGTTGAGGGCTTTGCGGATGAGGTTGCGGAAAAGGTCTGCGACATGCTGATGAACCGTCTGCAGAATCCCGGTTCCCCGAAATGTTCGACCACGGTAAAGGCAAAGTTCATGAAAAGAAATTCGGCGGGTTGACAAAAATGCGATAAAAAAGGGCGGATAATAATGAAAAAAGACAAGTATGATCCCAAAACTTTTAAAAATCATTCATACAGGAGGAAAAAATGAAGAAGTTGTTTACACTTATCGAGCTATTAGTAGTAATTGCAATTATTGCCATTCTGGCGGCCATGCTGCTGCCGGCATTGAACAAAGCCCGGGAAATGGGAAAACGGGCGGCCTGTCAGGGAAATCTCAAACAGATCGGAAATATGATGCTACTTTATGCGAGCGACAATGTCGAAGAGGGGCCGACGGGCGGAGACAACGGAACCGGGACAGCATTCCCGATTGCGCGATTGGGCTCCTATATCAATAAAAAGGAAGGGGAAGGAAAAACCATGAAAGTTTTCTTTTGTCCCGCGACAAAGGGAAATCTGACGACACATCCGACGTGCGGGATCGGGGTGGAAAGATCGATTGGCGGACAAATGTCCGTTTTGACAAGCTACATCAGGACCTTCGGATATGGTGACCGGACCGGGGGAAGTGCCGGAGACTGCTGGTTCGGATGGCTCTACAGAACCGCGTCCACTCTTCACCAATGTCCCAACCTGAAAATTGTCGGATGGAGCCGGGTGGCTCCTTCGGACAGCAGCCGGATCAATAGTCTGAGAAGTCCTGCGGAACAGCCGATGAGCGGAGATGTCGGTTCCCGGCTGGGAATTCAAATCCAGACCTATGGGGGCCTTCAGTCCCCGCCGTCGCACGGTGGTTCGAACAATGCGTTTCTGGATGGGCATGTGAAATATACGCCGCGTTCAAAATACAAGGATTCGATCCTGTATTACTACAACGAGAACGGAGCTCTCCTATGGTAAGGCGGTTTTTGCTGGCAGGGATTCTTGGTTTTTGCATCGGGAATACTGCAAACGGGGGCGAACACCGTTTCACAAGTGCGGAACCGGTCTCCCTGAATCCTATGCCGGTGGTGGTATCCGCTTCGGCCCAGGCGTCTGTCCGAAAATCAGCGGAACGGCTTGCCGGAATATTGAGGCGGAGCGGCAGCGGCAAGTTCAATATCACAACAGGCAATGGAAACGAAGGCATTGCGCTTGGAACAGTGAAGGACTTTCCCGGAATTGATTTTCATCCGTATTTTGACGATGCCGACTTGGCAGCCAGACAGGGATACGAGATCAAATCCCATCCCAAAGGAATCTGGGTGATCGGAGCTTCTCCGCAGGCATTGGACTACGCCGTGTCCGATCTGCTGCAAAGAGTCGGATACCGCCGTTACTTTCCTTCCACTGACTGGGAGATTCTGCCGCGGAATCTGTCATTCGGAGGACATATCCGGGAAACGCCGGATTATTATCATCGCAGAATCTGGTCGAACTTTGGCGTCCGGCCGGAAATGCGCGCGGATACCGCCCTGTGGGAGCAACAGCAGCGGATGGGGGGCTTCGCGCTCGACACCGGACATTCTTATGAGAGATTCATCCGGCTGCACCGGAAGGAATTTGATGAACATCCCGAATATTACGGGCTGGTGGATGGCAAACGGACCTCCAGCAAAATGTGCATCAGCAATCCCGGACTCAGAAAATTATTCATCGACTATGCACTGGCGGCCTTTGAAAAATATCCGGAACTGGAAAGTTTTTCCGCCGATCCATCCGACATGCAGAAATGGTGTGAATGCCCCGAATGCGCCAGACTGGGAAGTCCCTCGAACCGGGCGGTCCTGCTGGCCAATGTAGTGGCGGAGGCGGTGAATCGCAAATATCATGATAAAATCATCGGCATATATGCCTACAATTACCACTCGCCGCCGCCGGACATAGATGTGCATCCGGGCGTTGTGGTCAGCATCGCCAAAGCGTTTATCCACGGAGGCTATACCCATGAGGAATTGCTCCGCGGCTGGAAAGCCCGCAAAGCAGTCCTCGGAATTCGTGAATACTACGATGTAATCCTATGGTGGAAGGAGCTGCCGGGGCTATCCGCCGCTTCTAATCGGAAATATGTGGCGGATTCCATCCCGCGCTACTACCGGATGGGAGCACGGTACTTCAGTGCGGAATCGGGGGATGACTGGGGCCCCGGTGGACTGGGATACTATCTTGCGGCGAGAATGCTTTGGAACATAGAGGAGAATCCGGAATCGGTCATGGAGGATTTCTATAAGAACTGTTTCGGCAAGGCTGCCGGTCCGGCGAAAAAAATCTATGAGCTCCTGAATGGAAGTCATAAATACCCCCTGACGGAAGACTGGCTTGGACAGGTTTACCGGGAAATGGCGGATGCCCGTCGTATGGCTTCGGAAAATCAAGCGGTCATGAAACGTCTGGATGCCCTGTCCATCTACCTTCGTTATGCCGAACTTTATCACCGCTTTGAAATGGCGGCCTCCAAAGACAAAGCCGCGGCGTTTGCGGAATGGATGAATTTTGTCGCACGCAACCGGGATTGCCGGATGGTACATTCAATGGGATTGTTTCGCGAACAGAAACGTCTTGCTCCGAATGAATTCAAAAAAACTCCTCTTCCCATTTCATGGAAGCCCCCACTCCCTCCCCCGACCGAGGCGGAACTGGCGAAATTTGTTTCGGACGGAATCGCGAACAACGCGCTGGTTGACTTCGAAGCGGTCGATTTCGGGCAGGACCTCGTGCCCGTCGCAGTTTCCGGAAAGAAAGAGGTCGCCCCCCCCGGCCCCTTACGCGGAACCCGCGAATTCCTGATCTGGAGCGACGGCACCCCGCTTGAACTCAAAGTCACCGGCGGACTCATCAAGCATTATCGCGACCGCGGCAATGTAAAACTGTCCCTCGTCCAGATCGGTGGCGTCTCCGAAACTGGCGAACTGGAAACAACGGTCGCCCATGATGAAAGCGTCCCGCCGGACGGAAAAGAACGGAGCGTGATTCTCCGTCCGAAACACGCGGGACTCCACCGGGTCGTCTCTTCCGACGGCGGCGACATGACGAACATCATCTTTCCGGAGGATTCCCTGCTGCTGTCGCCCGGCGGAGCCGGAAAACAGGTCTCCCTTTCCGGCATCTGGTTCTTCTATGTTCCCAAGGGCACGGAACGTCTTGGCTTCTACGCGAAAATGCCGCGCTGCACGCTCTACTCTCCGGACGGGAAACAGGTTGCGAATCAGGCATACAACGGGTATTACTCCATTCCGGCGAAACCGGGCGTATGGAAAGTTGCCGGGACCGGCATTTTCCAGCCGCTGACCGTTCCGTCCGGACTATCCTTCCGTTCCGACAAGATGCTCCTTCCACGGGAAGTCGCCGGGAAAGACTTCCCGAAACAAAATCATGAGGAGAAAAAATGAACTCGAAATATTCAGGCTGGATTTCCGGAACAGTCCGCAGGAGACGATACCTGAAAGGAGCTGCCGCGCTTGCCTTGACCTGCGCGTTTCTTCTGGCTGGCGCCGCGGAACTGGTCCGGGACGGCAAGCCGGTTGCCACGCTCGAACTCGGCTCCATGCCGGACGGTCCGACCGTCAGGGACCTGCAATATCATTTCAGGAAACTCTGCGGTTCCGAACTCTCCGTCGGAGAAAAAAAGGCTCCCACGCGCATCGTCCTTGAGAAATTCGACGGCGACGGTTTCCGCCTCTGCGTCAAGGGACCGAGCGTGACCATCTACGGAGAAAACGGAATCTACGAATTCCTCCGCCGCCTCGGCTGCGACTGGGTCATGCCCGGCGAAATCGGCGAAG
>CAYWZD010000332.1:0-4985 GCA_964462755.1 uncultured Victivallales bacterium
ATGCTCCACGGATGCGTCGCCCTTCTTCCAGTGCTGGAGGTTGACGAACATCCGGTTCCCGGTATGGTCGAACTGTTTCAGGTGATATACTTTCATGGGACTGTCCTTTTTCCCCCTGTTTTACAGTATCACGGCGCTGCCTTTTTTTCAAAGGAAGGCAACATTCTTTTTTTCTCTGTAAAACAAGTTTAATATGGAAACAGGACGTATTGCATCAGTGAGTCTTTTCGTTTCAAAAAAAGTCTCCTGCAAAGGCTCTCAGCCTTGCCGCGGTCCAGCCGCGAAGGCTGGTCGTGCAGAGCACGAAATCTCCCGCCCGGAGCGGTTCCCTCGCTCAAGGACGAGAATTTGCCGGAATGGCAAGTTCGAGAGCTCCGGGCGTTCCCAAAAGGGAAACTCCCGGTAAAAGTCCGGACACAGGATGTCAGAATAACCGTTCATTCAGGAATCCTTTATTATTCGCGGCAACGCATCCGGACAACCGCGATTTTTTATACGGGATTTGTCATCTCCCCCAACACAAAATTCATTTCTTTTTCGAGACGAGAAATACCCGTTTCCAGATTCCCCCCTCGCCGCCGCGGTCTTCAACCTGAACGACAACGTCAATGCGGCCGCCTTTCGCCTTGTTGACGGCCTCTGTGATTTCAACTTCAAACGGTTTCGCCTCATCTCCGGGATTCTTATATTTTCTCGTATATATCTGTTCTCCATTGACCCATACCTTGCAGGACTCATCCACAGCGCCGAAGAGTAGGAAAACGCGCCGGTCCTTCCAGTTGTCGGGAACCGTCAGATGCTGCGCATACCAGCCGAGGCCGTCATACGTGACCAGTTTTTTCTTGAGTTCATCGGACATGAGCGGCATTTTCGGAGTGCCCTGCCAGAACGTATGAGTTGCTGCCATTTCGCCCCATTTCGAGTATTGCGCATACGTATTTTCAAACCATTTCTCTTTTTCTCCGATTTCCTGCGGATCGATCTTGAAATACCAGAAAATCGGGGTTTCAATGATGGGCAGTTCATATTCTGTCGTGGCTTCGGCCATTTTCATTCCGGTCAGGTCGCCCCAGCGTATTTCCGTCGCAGTCATCTCATCGAAGTCAATTCCGGGAAATCCTTTGTGCTCTTTCCGGAATTTCAACAGATCGCGGATGGCGGAAGTCCGTTCATCTCCTTTCAAGACAACAGCCAGAAACACCAGGCGTGCGTGCCGGTTCACAAGCGCGATATCTTCCACGCGTTTGCGTTCGGCGGGAGACAGTTTTTCCTTGAGCGCATCGACCAGAAAAGTATCCGTCGCATCGAAATCTTTTTCCGTGAAATATTTTCCGGCTTCCATTGTCACGCCACGTCCGATATTGAAATAACGTGTCCGGAGGAGGATGTTTCCGTAGTCGGGCAGAATCCGTTTTTCCCAGTTCTTGCGCCAGTATTCATAATATTTGCCTACCAACGGAGCCGCGTTTCCAAAAGCGGAGAGATACTCTTTTTCCCAGAATTCGAACGGTTTTTCCGGTTCGAGAATGGTTCGTCCCATCACATAATAAGCGAACCCGAAAGTGCCCCATGCCGCGGCATGGAGGTTGTCGATATTGCCCCCGACTGCATTCGTGTATGAAAGTGCGGTTTTGAACAAAAGCCAGCCATGCTTTTCGAAACCAAGCGGAAGAGATGAATTAAAATAACACGGCAGATTCGGACGGATCCGGATTTTTCGGGCGCCGGCTTTCGTCCAGCCGTCCAGTTCCTCCTTCACCCGCTCTATCCGGAAATCCGTCGGAACGAACGTCAGAAGGATGTTTGGTTCGAGCGTTTCCCGCAAAGGCGGCTCCTCGGTCTCATTATATGCCAGGGCGTGAACCGACAAAGGCGGATTTAACTTTGCCGCACGGCGAGCTACGGCGTTGACCAGCCAGACATACCGGTCGGTCAGAACCTCCCATTCGGGAATTCGCGGACGTTTGACATCCAGTTTTTGACAGGCCGGGCAAAGACAGAAATTTCCGATTCCGTCATTGGAAGACAGGTTGATGTTTTTATTTTTGTCGGAGTCCTTCAGATGATCTTCGATGATCAGATCGACGATTTCCGGCGAGGTGCAGCAGAGCTGAAGCATTTCATTCTTCCTATTTCTCGCGGCTGCCGGGTCCGCGCTGTCCACTCCCGTATTGAGTCTGCCGCGAACGCCGCCGGAATTCATGGCAAAAATATTCGGATGGATCTTTCCATACCGCTCCCACCAGCCGACAAACGCATGCGCGGTATTCCATGAAATGAATTTGTCACATTTCATGTGTCTGCTCCATTCCTCATTTTCTTTTCGTCCACCGCTCCAGTAATAATGCTCTGCAAAATGATCCTTGAACTCATTCTTCCGGTTTTCAAGCCGGATGGGATTCTGTTTTTGAAAAGCGGTGTCGTGCGGAGCAATCCACCGGATTCCGAGCTGTTTCTCCAGAAAGTCGTAAACCGCGTACCGCAGAGAAGCCCCTTTGCCGGTGAAAACGGTTTCCCGGTCAGTCGTCTCCCAGGTTCCTGTATTTTCGCTCCCGGATTCCCGCAGAAGAAAGGTATAACCATTCCCGTTCCCGGCAACTTTTACTCCCGAGACAAGCTCAAGATGAGATATGAGATCCTGCCGGGCGGCCCGGAAATCCGGAGAACTCCCATCGCCTGCGATCTTGACATTCGAGGCCTCGAATTCCGCGCCGGAAAGCACGCCCGACAAAAAAATGACGATGCCCCATAAAGTATGTTTCATGCCCTGTTCCTTCCTGATAAATTATTAGAAGTTGTTCCATTGTCCGTTTGGATTGGTGGTGATATTGGTGCGGTACAGCATGAACGGTTCGGTCTGACGTATCGCGATTATACAGTTCCGGTAGGGCTGCGCATTACCCGCGAGCGTCACCAGATTGGCCGAATGTTTTCCGTCGTGCCGCAGGTAGATGCTGTAGGCGTTCGCGGGTGCGTAAATTCCTTCGACCGTGGGAACAACGGTGTTCCAGTTATCAATGGAATATCCCGGAGCCAAACGGCCGGCATAGGACCCGATGCCGCCAAAATACGTTGCGGTATCTCCGAACACGGTGGCTCGGTTCGCACGTTGACTCTTGCTCAAAAGACTGATCCGGACCGCCGTCAGCTGACTGTTTCCGAAGGTGCCCGTCGTGATTCCATATAAGGTCGCATATCCTCCTCCGTTGTCTGCACTGAAACCATTGACGATTACCGGGTCGGAAGGACAGCGGTAGGCTTTCGAGAACTTCAGATATCCGAGAAAGTCGAAGGTCTGCATCCATGCCATGTCTTTTCCATACTTCGGGATGTAGTTGAATGAACTCAGACACCACTCGTTGTTGTCTGTATAGTATTGAACGAACGCCAGATGGAGTTGCTTGAGATTGTTGACGCACGAGATGCTTTGCGCACTTTCCCGCGCACGGGCCAGCGCGGGAAGAAGCATCCCGGCCAGGATCGCAATGATTGCAATTACGATCAGAAGCTCAATCAGTGTAAATTTTTTCACTCCCCGTGTTTTCCAACTAGATGACTTCATTTTGAATCCTCCTATCCGATGTTTGCATTATTCTTTGATCCGGCATCATTCAGGTTTGTCAAATCCGCATATGTTGCGAAATAGATGTCTGAGGTGGAAAAAATCCGAATTTCCTGAATTTGGCCGGTCCGTAGTGACTCAATCAGCATTTCCCCCGCCGCTTCTCCCATCGTGCGGCGTGCGTTTACAAACGATTCACAGAGGAATCGTGTGTCTTTCAGTTCCGGATGGACTCTCAGCACTTTGCGGAATCTCCAGTTGTCCGAAACCGCCAGTATGGGCCGCTCGTTTTCGGGCTGCCGGGAGATAACGTCGAGCAGATGTTCATAAAACCCGGGAGAACCATCGCAGAGAACGGCGTTGATCTGTTTGCGGCGGAGGATATCCGGCAGGAGCTCGTCAATATCCGCAATATTGCTCACCCACATGGAGTCGTCCCAGGCGACTCCCAGACGCGACAAGGAGCTTTTAAGCGCATTCCGGAAAAAAGAATTGATCGCGATGTAAGCGATCCGGGTTCCTCCGGCTTCGAGCAGTCCGGCAAGAAGACATTCCCGGCTCTCCAGTCCGATCCGCAGCATGTTGCCGGGCAATCGGCACGGTACCGTGGCCGACCCTCCCGGAACTGCAAACACATGCCGGACCAGTTCCTTTTTCGGCATGGATGCAAATTTCACCATATAGTCATCGTGGGACACAATCCAGATGCAGCCGGAAAGTTCGTATTGTTCCATCTGGAGAAACAGGTCGTCGAGGTTGCTGAAGGTTAGAATCTGCGGCAGATAATCCGGGTGGCGTTCAAAAAATTGCATGACGCCCTGAAGCACCGGAAGATTGTCGATACAGGGAGAAGGGCGACCGTCATACAGGACGATCCCGATCCGGTACGTCCACGGATGAAGCCCGATCATTTGCATTCCCTGCCGGGTTTTTCCCCGCTGAATCACATTTTCCCGGGTCAGTTCCGCCAGACAGTCCCGCAACAGATAACGGGTAACCCCGAGACTGAGGGCCAGATCGCGTTCCGATGGAAGCCGGTCCGCCAGTGAATATTCATTGATCAGCGCCAGAAGGTTTTTCCGCAATTTGGCTTTTTGATCTTTTTTCGTTGGTTTTTTCATGTTTCCGCCATTTGGTTTATTTATATTATACCATATCTGGCAACATTGTCAATACCATAATGAAAAAAATTGAAAAATCTTATTGCCCGGCTGCACGGAAACGGGTCGGGTCCGCAAGGAGGAATGTTTTTTCACGGGAAGGCAGCCCATTTCAGAAAAAACAAGTTTTGAGCGAAGAAAATACAAGTCTGGAACACTCAGTTTTTGGGCTTATACGCTCAATTTCAGGACAACTTTTCAAAATGCGAAAAAATACAACATGATAAGTTTTTTGCGTCTTTTCGGGGATCCGCAGCCGTTTT
>CAYWZD010000333.1:0-4969 GCA_964462755.1 uncultured Victivallales bacterium
TATAACACAAGAGAAGGTTTTCGCAAATACTCTACTTGACTCAATGCCACTCAATCTTCTGCGATGGAGTTCAACCGCGACTCTATTTCTGAATAGGGAAAAGACTTCAGGAACTCAATTTCAAGGCGTGGCGCGCCGGTTCGGATTCGGCAGCGGAAGGAGGATTCAAGGTTTTCGCAAAAACGGCTGTTTTGCGGTTGTGTAAATGGCTTTTTGGGGGCTTTTTTTAGTTCTGTAAATGCCATTTGGCGGTTGTGTAGATAAAGAAAAACCCCGGAGCTTTTTGTCCGGGGCTTCATTGTAATACGGAAAATAGGGATGGTCATTCCTCGGGCCAATGTCCGCCGTTTTCTTCCCGCTCCCGGAGGAACTCCAGGAGTTCGCTGTTGATCGTTCCGCCGTTTTCGGCGACATATTCACGGGCAAGGTCGAGATACTTCACCAGGGCCGCAATCTTGCCGTCCCCGGCATTGGCAAAGGCCTGCGCCGTTGCCAGGAGCTTGGCGTCGGGGGCCTTGACGTAATGTTCAAGGACCGGCTTCACTTCCGACTTCGGCAGCACGTTCGCCGGGATGGTGACCGTATAGCCGATTCTGCGCCGGAACTGTTCAAGAAAGCTCGCCAGACTGCCCCGTTTGAACTGCGCCAGGTCGTATTGCGTAAAGATCAGAACAAGCGGCGTCCCGGTCAGATCGTAGATGTTGCGCCGGAGGAATTCAAGCGACTTTGCAACGGTCTTTGTATTCGAACTGAACAGAAGCTGGTTCGCCTCGTCGATGATGATGATTCTTTCGTTTTCCCGGAGGAACTTCAATAGTTCACCCTGATTGCGGCGGGTGTTTTCAAACTCCTGGTGAAGAACCGCAACGGTCAGCTGCCGGACCAGTCCGGACATGCTGGAAACCGCCTCCAGGTCAACGAAAACGGCTTCCGGATTCCGGGCCGCCCAATGCCGCGCGGTCAGGCTTTTTCCCCGACCGGAGTTTCCCGTAATCAGGGTAAGGTATTTTCGTTTCCGGGTGATTTCCAGAGCCTTTTCAATCTGGTCCGTGGTTACGGTCGAGATCAGTTCATGCAGTTCAATACCATTCTTCATTGAAGGTTGCCTTTCCTTTTTCCGGTTCTACGGTTTTATTTTCAGTATCACCGCCAGCCGTGACCGGAATAGTATTCCGTTCAGACTGCGGGTTCTTTCCTCCCAGCAGCATATCATCCAATTTTCTGCCGAATTCGAGTTTCTTCCGGCGTTCCGCCGCTTGCCGGGCAAAGTCCGGCTCCGTCCGATCCGGAACGGCGTCCCCTGTTTTCGGGACATCCAGCGAATAGACTTTATGGTGGTGTTCCAACCCTTTGACGCTCCGGTTTTCGGCCACGGCGCGCAATACGTCCGGATTCGCCAGGAGTTCCGGCGACAGGTTGGCAAGGTGCCGGGCGGCCAGGCGGTTGAAACCTCCGGTCAGCATCCGGATCAGGCTGTCGGCGCGCTTCCGGCGTCCGTAATGGTTGGATTCGGCTTCGGAGATTTTCGCGCGGTCTTCGGGGGTGTCGGCAAAGTAGGGGAGATAGTCCACGGTGCGGCATTCGGTGATGAATTTGCCCTCCAGGGTGAAGGCGAAAAGGCGGGTGCTGTCCACGTTGTCGAACTTCACCATGACTTCCCGATCGACATAGTATTCAAGCAGGTTCGGATCGACGGCGACATACCGGAGTTTCCCGTATTGGACTGCCGGACCCCGCTTTTCCACTTTGCGCGTCTGCGGCATCGGTTTGAGGAACGCCACGGCCAGTTCCTCCCTGGAGAGCTTCGGACGGCTGATCCGGCGTTCTTCGCTGAATGCCTCGGCGGGAGTGAGTCCGTTCAGATATTTGCCGTGCCCGGCGGTATGATGATAACGTTCGAGAAAGGAATTGAAATCGGCGGCAACATCCTGGACGCTGGGGAGAAGTTCGATGTTTTCGGGCTTGTAATACAGGGCGGCCGTCTCCGGACGGGCGGCCGGACGGTTACCGAGGTAGGCTTCCCGGAGCTTGTCGTACTTTCCGGCCATTTCCTTGTAAAAGCGTTCAATGACCTTCGGACGGGCGTTATACGGGTTCGCAATGACCACCCGGATGGAAAGCTGCTGAAGGATGCTGTGCGAATAGACTTCCGAACCGTTGATTTTCGGGGTGAAGATTACCGGGGTGGAAAAGCCTTTCGCCTTGAAGTCGCGCCCGTTGTCGATGTAGAAGTATTCGGGGCGTCCGAACTGGTCGATTCCGTCGGCCAGACCGTTCCGTATGTCGGTATTGTTCGGCTCATGCCATAGGACCTGCGCGGAAACCACGTGCCACGTCTTTACATCGAGAATAAGGGTCACCCAGAGACGGTCCGGCTTCCATCCTCCCTTTCCGTCCGGAACGCGCGCCAGGACGTCCAGAACGCGATTATCGGCCACCCAGGCTTCATTGGCCCGGATGCTGTCCGGATCGCGGCTGGTGTAGTCCAGATAGCATTGATTGTAATACGATTCCCCCATGCGCGCCAGTTCGACGGCGGACTTAGGCAGTTTGCGCCGTATGACGTAATCGCACATGGACAGGGACGGCGGCGGCTCTTCGGGCCTGTATTTGCGCAGCCAGTCCGCCGCGATCCGGTGGGCTACCGTCATATCCAGCCGGTTCAACGACAGGTAACAGGCGAAGAAGATTCGCCAGAACTCGAAACATCCCCTGACCTTCCGGGGGCCTTTGGTCCAGTTTTCGAGCAGCGCCCCGGCGTTTTCAAGGTTGTAGCGCCCGTCCGGGCGTTTTCCGAGCTTCTCAAGCCAGCGGCGGCAGTTGTCGTAATTCAAGGCGCTGGTTCCGTTCTTGCCGCATTGAAGCAGATGCGGGAAACGTCCGGCTTCCGCGACCGCCACCAGATCGCAGGCCTCTTTCCGGTTGAGATGCGGGACTTCCGCCTGTTTCGCCAGGACAAGCCGGCAGAACTGAAGCCGTTCATCGCGCCGGGCGCATTCCTCGACGCTTGGGGCGGCGGGCGCGGCCAGGGCTTCCAGCAGACGCAAGGGGGAGTTGTCGAATTTGCGGACAACGGGCGCGGCTTCCAGCTTGACCGGCAGCAGGTTTTCCGGTTCGGCGGCTTTCGGCGCGATGAACGACGAATCCAGCAATGACATGGAAGATGGCTCCTTTTATCCCCGGGCGGCTTCGCGTTTGAGAGCCGCGATTTGCTGGAGTTCATTTTGCAATTCCAGTTCGAGGGAATCCAGCTTGAGAATCCCCCTGTCCTTCGGCTGCGTCTTGAAGTATTCCAGCCCGGCGGCGAAAATCTGGAGTCCGCTGTTGATATACAGACCGGCTTTTTCGGAATCGGTAACGCTTTTCGCCAGCCCGCTTCCACCGATTTGGAGGACTCCGCCCAGAATCTTGTCGAATCCGGGAAGTTCGGGCTGTTCGACGGGCTTATTCTCCTGGATTTTCTTTCCGAGAAAGACATGAATCATCCGGTATAATTCGGCGCGTTCGACACGTTCTATAACCTCGACCCTTGCGCCGTTGCAAAAATTGATGATTTCCGAAATCTTATGATAGCGTTTTTCATCATTATAGATGGTCGTCAACGCCATGAGCTTGTCCGAGGAAAGTTTAAGGAAAAAGTTATATAGCGGTTTGTTCAGCGGTTTGGCATCCATTATCATTTCGCCGAGGCAAACAAGCCTTGACGAATCCTTTTTTCCGTTGAGAGGTATGTTTTTTACCCATTTCCGCCAGGCTTCGCGGTCCCCTTGAAAATTTCCACGCAGCGCCGAGGCCAGCAGCAGGGCAATGAGGGTTCTCCGCTTCTTGGCGAAGAGCAGACCGTCTTTCAGCCGCTTTTCAATCTCCGGCATATCGCTCGGGATGTTATAATTCATAATATCCGCTTTTTCCTGCGGGGTTAAAATTTCGTCACATTCTTCCATCATTTTTCTAAATTCCTTTTGGTTTATAAAACATCTTGAAAATGCGAAAACCTTTTACATGTTCTGCTGGCGGAAACTCATTCCGGTGCTGTTTACAGCATCGCCCGTCGTTCCCCTGGAACTCATTCCGGTGCTGTTTCCGGCATTCTCGTTCATGCTCTTTTGGGCCGCGTCCAGAATTACCTGTCCTTCTTTCAGAAGCGCCAGCAAGGGGCTGCCCTTTTCTCCTGGCTGCCTCTTAACGTATTCCAGCCCGGCGGCGAAAATCCGGAGTCCGCTGTTGACATACAGCCTGGCTTTCCCGGAATCGGTGACGCCTTCCGCCAGTTTGCTTGTCTCAATTCGGAGAACTCCGTCGAGAACCTTGTCAAATCCGGAGAGTTTCGACTGTTCGACAGGCTTTTTCTCCTGGGTTTCCTTTCCGAGGAAAACATGAATCATCCAATATAGTTCAGTGCGTTTAGCACGTTCTATGGACTCAAACCTTACAACATTGAAAAAGCTTATAACCCGTGCGATATCATGTTCATTCTTCTTGACGTTATATACCGTTGTCAATGCCATAAGTTTATCGAAAATCAGTTTGGCACCAAAGTCGTAGAGCGGTTTGTTGATTGCCTTCAGATCAAGCAGCATGTTGCCGACGCTGACAAGTTGATAGGGTTCTTTTTTTCCAAACGCCGCAAACCGTTTGACCCATTCCCGCCAGGCTTCACGGTCCCCTTGGAAATTGCCCCGCAATGCCGAGGCCAGCAGCAGGGCAATAATGGTTCTCCGCTTCTTGGCAAAGAGCATGTTTTTCACCTGCTTCTCGATTTCGTCGATATTCTCCGGAATGTCGTAATTCAGCAACTCCGTGTCATCCTTCATTTGGCCACCTTCTCTTTCGATTTTGTGTTCGGAACTCCCGCTTTTTCCAGCGCCCGGCAGAGCAGCCCGGCAAGTTGCTCCAGGCGGTCCTGGGGCCGGTTCGGATCATGACTGAAAAGCCCGTCGAATTTTCTCCGGATGAAAATCTTTTTGAA
>CAYWZD010000334.1:0-4936 GCA_964462755.1 uncultured Victivallales bacterium
TCAAGCCCTACTGTCTCGAAGACCTTTCCCTGCCGGGTTTCGATCCGCGGAAGGATATCGCCGGAAAGAGTGTGATCATCACCCGCGCGAACTTCGGCTGCGGCTCCTCGCGCGAACATGCTCCGTGGGTGCTGGAATGCAACGACATCAATCTGGTCATTGCCGAAAACTTTGCCCGGATTTTCCGTCAGAACATGTTCAACTGCGGACTCATGGCGATCTCTCTTTCCGCGGAAGTCATCGACGACATTTTCCGGACCTTCGCCGGTTCGGACGCCTCTTGCGAGACGGATATGGAGAACTTCACGTTCACCGTTTCCAACGGAGCCGCCAAAAAGGTCTATCCGTTCACGATCGGCTCCTTCGACCTCGATCTCGTCAAGGCCGGCGGCTGGGTCGATTACGCGGACAGCAAATACTGATCTTCCCACTTTCCGGATTCTTCACGTGCAACAACCTCCCTCCCGGGAGGTTTTTTTGATGTAATTGTCAAATTGTACTACAATTTAAAATTTTTCTCTTGAAAATCGTTTTTGTCCGCGTTATTGTATGAATGGGTTCGAGAAGAAACCGGAAGATCATTCAGGAGAATCACGGATGAAAATGGAGAAATTGTTCGAGGGCTGGATCGAAACGGAAGACAAGCCCGCCTACAGCGGATGGCCGACACTCATCAATGCAGGAAACGACAAACTGATGGCGGTCTGTTCCGGTGAACGGGAACAGCATGTGTGCCCTTTCGGGCGAGTCTGCCTCTACACTTCCACGGACGGAGCGAAGACCTGGAGCAAACCGCAACTTCTTTCCTCCGGTCCCTTGGACGACCGGGACGCCGGATTGGTTGTTGCTGCGGACGGTTCCATCCTGATGAATTACTTCACGAGCATTGTTTTTTCGGATATCTATGAAGAAAAACAGATTCCCCCGCATTGGCTGGAAATCGAGAAAACCATCACGCTGGACACCCTTTTCCACGAGCATGGCTTCTGGATGAGACGTTCCTCTGACAACGGGAAGACATGGTCTCCCAAATATCCGGTTCCCGTCAATAATGTTCACGGGCCGACGCTTCTGGCGGATGGTTCTCTCCTGTGGGTCGGTAAGGAACTGGCCTGGTCGCATACCCAGTCTTCCCGGATGGGCGATCGCGTGATTGTCGTGCGTTCCACGGACAACGGCCTCACCTGGCAGATCGTTTCCGCGATTCCGGAAGTCCCCGGGCAGCATCAGCGGGACTGGCATGAAGTCTATGCCGTCCAGGCGAAAAACGGAACGGTCATTGTTCAGATACGCAACCACAGCCTTTCAGGGCGGCAGGGGGGCATCACTACTTGGCAGACCGAGTCCGGCGATAACGGTCATACATGGTCGGCGCCGCACGAAATCTGCTATGGATTTCCCACCCATCTGCTGAATCTGCCGTCCGGTTCCATCCTCATGGTCTACGGCTATCGTCGACAGCCGTATGGAAACCGTTTCCGCATCAGCAATGACAATGGATTTTCCTGGTCGGAAGAAGACATCCTCAGCGACGACGGGGAAAATCACGATCTGGGTTATCCCTCGACCGCCCTGCTGTCGGACGGTTCGCTTGTCACGCTCTGGTATGAATCGAAGAACGGCAGGGCGGGACTCCGTTATTGCCGCTGGCGTTTGTCTGAATAAAAGAGAAAGTTGTCCGGGGAAGAACGTTTCCCCGGAACAAGTTTCCATCTGAACGCTCTTCAGGCAAGTTCGATCATTACAACCTCGGGCGGGCAGAAGAACCGTTTCCAGAGAAAAGTCGTTCCGACTCCGGCGCTGACATACATTTTTGCGCGGCCTGTTTTGTGTTCATAGAGACCGTATTCGAACCTTTTCCAATATTCGGACGACGTCAGTAGCGCTCCGAAGAAGGGAATGCGGATCTGTCCGCCGTGCGTGTGTCCGCAGAGAACAAGGTCCACGTTCGAGATATCATCATCGCTCATGGCGAGCGGAACAGTATCCGGATTGTGAGCGATGACGCACTCAAAAAGAGGTTTTGTTTTTGCCGGAATATATTGGGGATTGCCGCACCGGAAGTCATCCATCCCGAAGAAACGGAGTCCGTTGTTCCCGCGGAATTCGCTGTTGACCAGCATCTTCAGGGAAGCGGTTCCCAGTCCGTTTTCCCATTCCCGGGAAGGAACCCAGGGACGCATTTTGTCCCAGTTGCCGTACACCCCGAGTTTTTCCTTTTTCGGCTTCATCGCGCGGAAGAGACGCACCACGTCCGGATAATAGGACATAAAGGCCAGCATGTCGCCTCCGAACAGCAGAAAATCCGGTTGAAATTCTTCGCAGGCTTCCACCAGATGGTCCTGGATTTTGTCCAGGCCGCGCCATGCCGTGAAATGGGGAAGAAATGAGCGGCTTGTCTGGGGACGGATATGAAGATCGGAGAAAAAAAGCATCCGGGTTCCGGAAAGGACGGATGCCTCCGGTCGGAGCGTATGCCGATAATGGACATGACGCAACCAACCGTTTCCGACACAAGCGGTTGTCAAAGCGCCCCGTCCGGATCTTTTCCAGCCGCGGGGCTCGCTTCTCAGGGGAAAGTCTTTCACTCTTCCTGCGACAATTCTTTGGCGAGCGCGGACGGAAGCGCGGCAATATTCTTGACCGTGACCGTGGAGCCGTCGGGGAGAGTCACGGAATTGCCTGGCTGTGCGCCGAGGAGCGATTCGCCGAATTTCGTTTTGTAGGAAACCAGATTGCGGTCTGGATTGCCGTCCCATGCGCCGACGATCCAGTAAACTTTCTTGGACCCGTCCGCACTTTCGAGCGTGACTTCCGTGCCCATGGCGACCTTGGCCGTGTCTGTCTTGAAGTCAAGGAAATCCACGGGCTGAACGGTTGCAACCAGTGTTTCCAGTTCGGAACGGCGTCTCTGGAGGAACCGTCTGCGTTCCTTGGCGGCGTCATATTCGGCATTCTCGCGGAAATCGCCGAAGCCGCGGGCGTGTTCGATGGCCTTGTTGTTCTCCGGAACCTGGACTTTGACGATGTTGTCGAGTTCCGCAATCAGAGCCTTGTAAGACTTCATGGAAGTCATCGGAGCCGCCTGCGGTTTGCGGGCGCCCGTTCCATTTTCCTGTGCCGCCAGAAGTTTTTTGCCTTCTCCGCTTTCGATGTGCGCGGTGAGTTCTTCCGAGTGACGGGCGAGCTTTACTAGAAGACTCTGGCATTCACCGGGGACCATGTTGCGCATGCGCTGAATCGAACTGATGATGGAGGGAATGTTGGAACCGGCGTTCGCCAGGATGAATTTCTGAAAATCCGCCTTGTCGAAAAGATTCTTCTTGAGTTCGCGCTGGGCGGCGGTCCATTCCTTGGGCAGTCCTTCTTCGGAAAGGGCGCGGGAAATGTTCGCCATGGTGATGAAGTCCTGAATCTCGGTCGGATACTTTGCTTTGTTTTTCCAGATGGCGAGAATAATGTCAGAACGGAGGTTTTCCGCGGAGAAGAGCGCGTCGGAAATATCATCGATCGTCAAGGTGTCGAGAATGATCGTGAGACAGCGGAGCGGCAGGATCATTGCCAGCTTGGCGATCTCGAGGCGCGTATAAAGAAGCGATGCTGCCTTCAGAAAGCCCGGGAAGAGGCGGACGGGCAGACGGCCCCAGACTTCCAGATTTTTCAGGGGAATCGATTCCGTGACCTCGGCCGGGAAGAAAGGAACTTTTCCGCGGATTCCGGAGAACAGAACGCGCAATGTCGCGTCATCGGCGGAGTCTGCCAGCTGGGCGATGCATTCGGCCAGCATTTCCTGATCCTTCGGCGTCATGCCGGGACGGACGTTCGAGAAGAGCTTTGCCAGTCTCGCGGCGACTTCAGGGGTGACTTTGACTTCGTCGGACGAGAGCGGGGCAAGCAGCGTGTGAAGTTCCAGAATGCTCCGGGCGTCACGGAAGGTCCGCTGTTTGGGCGTGGCTACCACCGCGGGAGTTTCTTTTTCCCACCATGAATTGAAATCTTCCTGCGACAGAAGCACCGGAACGAACATCTTCTGAATGATTTCCCGGCATTTTGTTTCCGAGAGTTCACCGAGGGAATAATGATTCAGTTTTTCGCGGTAGAAAATGGAGTCGCGAAGCGAACTTTTGCTGGTCGAGATGATGTTGGTCATTTCCATGCTGGGCTCGAAGAAATAACAGCCGCCCAGCGCGCTGGAGATCGGAATGGAAATCTGACCGCCCGTGGAGAACGTGCTGATCGCGATAGAGGCGACCACTTTGTCCACATTGATGATGCGTCCCCAGGTCTTGGACTCGAACTGGAACACGTATGCACTGGTTTTCAGCTTCTGGAGCTTGCGGATGCGGTGTGCCACATCGTGAACGCAGACTGCCTGGTCCCGGGCTCCGACCGCTTTCGCAACGGCGGGACTTGAAATGTAGGGGGGTAAAAATTTACGGATCGCACTGTGAAGGGCGATCCGGAAAGAGGAGGAATCTATGACGGAGTGTTCGGCGAGGAACAGACAGACGGATGCTTTTTCCTCGCTTTTGAAGACGGATTCGTCCCACGTGTCAAAAAGAAAATCAAAACTGGCGACGGATTCCTTGAGAATTTTCAGGTCGGCTGTTTTGATTTCTGTGAAAAGTTTTATCACGGCTGCGTCATTGTTTTCCTGCGCTGCCGCCATAATCAGGTCTTCGAGTTCCTGCTGTCCGGTAATCATTGGATTACGCTCCTTCTCTTGAGAGATTCTGTTTCCTTGTAACCTGTAAATATATACCTTTTTTATTCCATTTTCAATATTTGGAATCAAAAAAAATCCTTATTTATCGCATGAATAACAGCGATTATGAACTTTATCCGTGGGAATGGGGCTTCTGGAGCACGCAGAAACGATATTTTTTTGAAATTGTCTCCGCATCGCGCTTGAAAAACAGTGATTCACCGTTATATT
>CAYWZD010000335.1:0-4912 GCA_964462755.1 uncultured Victivallales bacterium
CCGGTCGAGTGACAGGAAACCGTCCGGAGATCCTCTTCCAGAATCCGGAGCAGAGGGCCGAGGGAATGCGTGCAGTATTTGATCGGGACCGAACCTTTCGCGCGCCACGGCGTGACCTCCCACAGCGACCGGCAGTCGTGAATGTATTCCGCTTCGAGATAGGAGATTTTCCCGAGATACCCTTTTGCGTAAAGGTCGACAAGAGCTTCGACGAATCCCATTTCGTTCGGGTTTGCCCCGGCCATGAACATCCCTTTCGATTTTTTCGCGGTGTCCCAGAGACGGTTCGCCTCCTCGACCGTGGCGGCGAACGGCACATCCGAAAGGACCGCAAGATCGTGTTCCAATCCTTTCACGCAGAAGTTGGTGTGGTTGGCGGCGGGCGTCTCGACCAGAAGCGCGTCGAGGCCGGCTTCTCCGAGCATGGCGTCGAAGTCGGTGTAGAACTTTACGGAGGGGAAATCCTCTTTCATCGAAGTGGGTTCACAGGAGGGCCGAGTCTGCCGCTCGGCCCAGAACTTTTCTTCGATGTCGCACATCGCGACCGGTTCCACATTGTCGAAGTTGTGAGCCGCAAGGCGGAACATGGAGCGTCCGCGGTGTCCGAGTCCGACGATTCCCAAACGGATTTTCTTCATAATGATGCATTCCTTTTCATAAGGGTCCGGACCGCCGCAACCCGGAATGATTTCCGGAGTGTCCGATGCGATCCGGTCCTGTTCTTGTCTGACTATAGTTGAAAAAAGCAATTTGCGCAATATAGTAAACAAGCATTATCCGGCCAAAAATAAGCATAATAGATGCTGTGAACCGAAAAAACAAGGATTATTTTATGTACAGCGCCGTCCGGAAACAGATGATTCATGAGGAATTCTGGTTGAACCCGAACCGTTTTCGCCCGCTGGACCCGAGAATACAATTTCACGCCTATTTCGAGTCGACGATGAAGCCGGGCGGAGCGATTTCCACCCGGAACTACGGCTATGCCATCTATACGTTCATCACCCAGGGAGAAGTGACGATCACCCGGAACGGCGAAAGCGTGGTTCTTTCAAAAAACGATTTTCAGACGCCTCACTTCAAGGAAGATCCCGACGGCAGGTTCGAATCCACGGGAAAAGTTCCGCTGAAACGCCGCAATTTCATGATCCACCGGAACCGGCTCCATGATGCGGTGGTTTCCGAAATGTTCCATGCCGGGGAAGTGGTCCGGCTGAAAGACATCACGGGCGTCGGAGAGCTTCTGGACGGCATTCAGGGCGAACTGAGCCGGGAGGGGCTTCCGGATGAACAGCATCTGGCGGGGCTGTTTTTCCAGCTGCTCCATGAGCTTTGCCGTCAGCATCGTTCCAATCCGTATCCCCCGGAGCTGAATGCCGCCTTGAATTACATCAACAAGAATTATATTTCCGGACCGATCGTCCTCGATTCAGTCGCCCGTTTTGTCGGAATCAGCGTGCGGAATCTTGAAAGGCTTTTCCGGACACATGTGAATTCCGCCGTCGGAGAATATATCCTCCGTCTGCGTCTCGAACAGGCGAAAAGCCTGCTGTCCATCCCTACCGCGCTGCGGGTCAAGGAGGTCAGCGACGCCTGCGGGTTCACCGATGTGAATCTGATGTCACGGCAGTTCAAGCAGAAATACGGGACATCTCCGCGCAACTGGCGGAATCGGATCGGGAAATCCTGCGGCGGGCCGTCTTCGGGACAGCGCCGGGAAGGGGAATGAATCCATGCGAAGGCTGTCCTGCTTTGCATTTGCAAAGGCATTCCTGTGATATTCCTGATTTTTTCTGTCTGAAATTTCAATTTTTTCCGTTGAAAAAACCCGGATTTCGTGCTACAATATCTATGGCAAGAGATTGAACTGCCGAATAAGGATTACTGCTTTTATAAAAAATACGTCTGTACGGGATTTGAATTCTGCTCCATCTTGAATCCCGGCGGAGAACCGCCGCGAGAAAAAAAGTCATGACGGGAGACATCTGATGAAAATTCAAGTTTTTGGGACGGACAGTGATCTGTGTCATGCGCTGTCCGTTAACGCCGAACAGGCGCTGAAACAGCTTCGTTTGAATTATACTATGGAAAAAGTGACGGATCTTGAACGGATTGTCGGAAAGGGCGTCATGGCTCAGCCCGCACTGGTGATCGACGGCGTCATCGTGTCGTCCGGAAAGACGCCATCCACACAAGAACTTGTCATGCTGATTTCCTCCCTTCATAAACCTACGCCGTCCGGCAATATTCCGGGCGTGTCTGATGCAAGCAGTCCCTGCTCCACTACGGAGCTGACCAGAAAAGAAAAGGAATCCCTGAAAGGGCTTCTTGCCTCGGAAAAACCTCCGCAGACGAACAAAAGACCTCTGATGAAAGGCGTTTTTCTTCTTTTGATTGTCCTCAGCATCGGGTTTACGATCATGTATGAAATAAAAGTCCGGCGTGCCGAAGCGCAGGGAATTCCTGCGACAGAAGCTCAGATGCCGATGAAAGCCCACCGGTTGTTTGTCTATTTTTTCCATGGCAACAAGCGTGATGAGTCGTTTTCCAAACTCGAGGAAATGACGCGCAAAGTGATCGAGGCGAAGTATGCCGGAGCCCTTTCGAATGGAACGATCATCCTTTCGCAAGTGAACATGGAGGACCCGGCAAACGCGCAGTTCATCCGGGATTTTCAGCTGAAGTCGCCCTGCATTGTGGTGCAGAAGGGGGCTCGCTTCGAAAAGCTTGACGCCGCCCGGAGCCTGATGGACGATCCCGACCGTTTCGCAGGATACGTCACCGGGGGCATCGGGAAGCTGAAATAACATTCCGGCATTTCTTCCGGTTCATTGCCGGAACCTTTTTCCGGAAAAAAAGGTCAGAGCGCCATCAGATTCCGGAACGTATCGCACAACCTTGCGATGGAAAGGGCCGTGGGCACGGTTCTGACTTCCGTCTGCATGCTGATCAGCCGGGGCGATTTCTTGAGCTTTGGAATCAGCGTTTTCCATTGGATTGTACCGGTTCCGGGAAGGTCGTGAGCGTCGCTGTAGCCGTCGTTGTCATGAAGATGGCATGTGACGATATGCGGAGCAAGCCGTTCATAGGCATTGGCATACGTTTCGATTTTCTTCCCCCAGGCCCAGTCCATTTCAACGAAGTAGCGTGAGCGCAGTTTTCCGGGAGCCGGAGCCATCAGATGGGCATGTCCGACGTCGAAACAGCAGCCGATGCATTCCGAGCGGAAATGTTCCACATAGAAGGCCACTTCGTCGGGCGTGTTCGAACGTTCATAGCTGTTTTCGACCGCGATCACGATTCCAAGCTTTTCCGCTTCCGGCAGCAGCTTTTCGAGCGTATCGAGCGCGAAGGGACGCAGAACCTTGTTCGGAGTTTTGTAAAAGACACTCTCATAGGCTCCGATGTGAACCGTGTAAGTCTTGCATCCGCTGTCGGCCGCGTAAGCCATGGAACGCTTGTGATCTTCGATCAGAGAGGCCCGCCGGCCCCGGTCGGGACAGCAGAGATCGTAGGCCTGCCCGAGGGGCGCATGGATCTCAACGATGTTGAGACCGGCATTCCGGGCCATGCGCGTCAGACGGGAGGAAAACTGGGGTTCTCCCAGAATCCGGGTGGCCCAGATATGGCTGAACACGAGGTCTTTCGCACCGTGCCAGCTGAATTCGGCCATGATGTTCGGAATCATGGAATCCGGAACATGTTCCCAGGAATAATAGTAGGCGAGCGGGAAGGATTTCTTTTGCATTTTCAGAATATTCCATTCATTTTGTGGAGCCGATTATATGATATCATGTGAATACTTCTGTTTTTCAAAAAGTTCCAGTTTGATGAAGAAGTCCTATTCAAAAAAGAGAGCGGAGTGGGTATCCTTGTAAACCACCCGCAGGAGAGGCCGGTTTTCGTCGGACGGACGCCGGAAGGATTCCAGCCACACTTTTTCCGATTCTTCCGCGGAGGGGAAATTCACCTTGCGCCAGGAGGGATCGATTTCCATTTTGTCAGGAGGCGTGAACCAGAGTGTGTGACGCCATGTGTAGATGCCGTCCTCCTGATGAACCGACGTCGCGAACTTGGATTTTCCGCTCAGGATGCGTCTGGCGATTTTCGGCCACTGGGCATCGGCCCTCTTCGTGTATTGGCGGACTGCCTCCTGAAGCAGTTCCACCGCGTCGATTTTGGCCCTCGCCAGACCTGAAGAGAGGATGCCGTCCAGAAGTTTGTCCCGGGAAATATAACCGCGCAGTTCGATCCAGGCGGTGCAGAGAGCCAGTTTCGACGCGGTGGTATGGAGAAAGAGCTCCCGCATCCCCCAGGGGTCCACCAGAAAGAAACCGGGGTTCCGGGGGGTAAAAAGAATATTGCCCAGATGGAAGTCGGGATGACGGTAGTTTTTGTGATAGAGAATGCCCGTCAGTTCGGCCAGTTTTCCGAGGAAGCTGTTCAGCAGGGCGGGATTGGAAAGGACGGTCTCGAAGAAGTACTGCCGGGCGGAAACCGCTTCCGGGATTCCCTCGGAAATGCAGAAGCCTCCTTTTTTGAGCCTGCCCCATGCCAGATAACGGATGACGGGAATCCCGTTTTTTTCCAGTTTGCAGGCGATTTCGTATTCTTTGGAGGGGTAGAAACGAATGATCGAAAAAGGAAAACGCTGCTGTGCGAAAAGCTTCAAAAACATGACTTGTCCGGAAGAATTGACCAGCCGGAACACTTTTCGTTTCGGATTCTGTTTCACCAAGAAAACTTCAAATCCTTTTCGGACGAAATCCTCCGCGGCCTTTGCGTTTTCTCCATTCAGCTTCGTGAATAACAGAAGTTCACGGATATCGGACGCTGTACTGATCTGACTGAATTTTTCATACATAAAATCATGCATTTCCTTCATCCGGGTAATGTAACACCGATTCGGGGA
>CAYWZD010000336.1:0-4909 GCA_964462755.1 uncultured Victivallales bacterium
TCGGAATCGGCGGAATCAACAGCGGCGACATGCGCGACATCATCAACGCGACGGAGGCCGGCAACGAACATGCGGCGCTTGCGCTCAAGATGTTCGTCCGGCGGGTCGTCAAATACATCGGCGCCTATTATGTCCTGCTGAACGGGCCGGAAGCGCTGGTCTTCACCGGCGGCATCGGCGAATACTCCAAACCCATCCGGAAAATGATCATGGAAAGCCTCGGCTCCCTGAACCTCCGTCTGGACCCGGCCAAAAATGATGAGTTTTTCGGCAAGAAGGGAATCATCTCCACGGAAGACAGTTCCTGGAAAGCGATCGTCATGCCGACCAACGAGGAGCTCATGATTGCACGGAGCACCCTGCGGGTCCTCGGAGTCAAGTAAAAAAAAGATCAGCGGGAAGAAAAACCTTTTTGAAAAAAGCTTTTTCCTTCCCCCCCGAACCCCTCATCATTTTTCAAAAACTTCTATGTTATCATTGATTGCGACGCAATCAATGATGAGTTAAAAATCTTTGGAAGAGATTGGGGTGCGGGGAAAGGGAAAGCCTTTCCTGAAAGGGTTCCCTTTCCCCGCGTTCCTGTCTTTCTGAAGCCAGCTCAGAAATTCCGGTTTGAAAAACAAGGAGCGCCGCCCGGCGGTTCCCTGTTTTTTTCTTCTCCCGGAGTTGAAAAAGCCCCTGCCGCGAAGTATAGTAATGTTTGGATTTTTTCAACGCGACAATCTTAACTCGGGAAACAGGAAAATGTCTGTAAGCATTTTAGTTGGAATTCAATGGGGCGACGAAGGCAAGGGGAAAATCATCGATGTCCTTACCCGCGACGCCGATATGGTAATCCGTTTTCAGGGCGGCAACAACGCCGGCCATACGGTTGAGATCGGACCTGAAAAATTCATTCTGCACCTCATTCCCTCGGGAATTCTCCATAAAGGAACGGACTGCGTCATCGGGAACGGCGTCGTGGTCGATCCGCTGGCCCTGAAAAAGGAAATGGAAGACCTCCGCGTCCGCGGAATCGAGCTTTCCAAACTCCAGCTTTCTTCCCGCAGTCATCTCATCATGCCCTGGCACAAGCTTCTGGACAAATTCAAGGAAACCAAGGCGGACCCGTCCAAAAAGATCGGCACGACCATGCGCGGAATCGGTCCGGCCTACACCTCCAAGATGGCGCGCACGGGAATCCGCGCGGTCGAAATTCTGGACAAGGCCCGTTTCGAGACGCATTTCCGCGAAGAACTCGCCGACTACAACACCACATATGTTCCCCTCGGAGCCGACAAGCTGGACGCCGACAAAGCGTTCGCGGAAGTCTGGGAAGCCTGCGAATACGTCCGTCCCTACATTCAGGATTCGGTCGTGACCGTCCATAACGCCGTCCGCGAAGGAAAGAAAATCCTTCTGGAAGGGGCGCAGGGCATGTTCCTGGACATCGACCACGGAACGTATCCTTACGTCACCAGCAGCAACACCACCAGCGGCGGCGCCTGCCCCGGCACAGGCATTTCGCCGCGCGCCATCACCGATGTGTGGGGTGTGATCAAGGCCTACACGACCCGCGTCGGCGAAGGTCCCTTCCCCACCGAACTGAAAAACGCCGAAGGCGACAATCTCCGCACCAAGGGCGGCGAATTCGGCGCCACCACCGGACGTCCCCGCCGCTGCGGCTGGCTCGACATCGTGGGCTCCCGCCACAGCTGCATGGTCAACGGCGTCGATTATCTGGCCGTCACCAAGCTGGACGTTCTCGACGGGCTGGACACCGTGAAGATCTGCACCGCCTACAAGATCGACGGCGTCCTGACGGAAAACTTCCCGGCCGATACCGAAGCCCTGAACCGCATCGAACCGGTTTATGAGTCCCTCCCCGGCTGGAAACAGCCGACGACTTCCGCGCGCAACTGGGATGAACTGCCCGAAAACGCGAAGAAGTATCTGAACCGTGTCGCGGAGCTGCTTGAGGCAAAGATCGGCATTATTTCCGTCGGTCCCAAACGCGACCAGACTTTCAACCGGTAAAAATCTGTCGGGACGGGTCCCGTGAACAATTCCTCCATCATAGGGTTTGAACCCGGGCCTCTGGACGATTCCCATCCGAATCCGTTCCGGCACATGCTGTCCGTATTCCTTCACAGGGTGGACTGGCTCCAGATCATTCCCATGCTGGTCCTCCTGACTGTCGGAGTTCTTTTCATTTACGGGACGGGACAGCAGGTCGGCGGATTCGCCGCGGTCACTTTCTGGAAACGGCATCTGGCCGCGATGGGCGTCGGGTTCGGCATCTGGCTTTTTTTTTCACTTCTTGACTACCGGTGGTACGGACCGTTCTCCGTGATCCTGTATCCGGTGTCTATTTTCCTGCTGGTGTTCGTGCTGTTCGCCGGAGAAAAATATTTCGGCGCCCGAAGCTGGCTGGAGTTCGGACTGCTCAACTTCCAGCCTTCGGAAGTTGCGAAATTCGCACTGGTGGTGCTCTGCGCATGGATCGCCTCCATGAAAAAGGCCGACATCAACAGACCGGTGTGGCTGCTGCTGATTCTCGGGATCACACTGATTCCGGCCGCACTGACAAAACTCCAGCCTGACCTTGGCACCGCGCTTTCGATGTTTCCACCGGTCATTGCGGTTCTGTTCATCGCTCGTCTGAAATGGCGTTATATCCTGATCATCTGCGTTGCGACGGCGGTCATCCTGCCGGTCAGCTATTATTTCGCCTTCAAGAATTACCAGAAGGAACGCATTCTGGTCTTCATGAATCCGGACCGCGATCCGAAACACCGGGGCTGGAATCAGCTTCAGGCGGAAATGGCGGTCGGAAGCGGCGGTCTTGCCGGCAAAGGCTTCATGAACGGAACCCATAACATGCTGGGCTATCTCCCGCAGAAAGTGTCCAATTCCGACTTCATTTTCCCCGTCATTGCGGAAGAGACCGGTTTTCTGGGCGCGGGCGCCATTGTGATCCTGTTCATGCTTCTGTTCTTTTCGATCCTGCGGACCGCCCTGCTGGCGCCCGACGACTTCGGACGATACCTATGTGTCGGCATCGGGGTTCTGCTCTTCTTCCATACCTACATCAATATCGCCATGAGCATACGGTTGTGTCCGGTCACGGGACTTCCCCTGCCGCTGGTCAGCTACGGCGGGACATTCCTCGTCATGACCATGGCGTATCTGGGAATCGTCCATTCCGTCTACGGACACCGCGAAAAGAAGACCATCTTCGATCTGTGATCTCTGTGATCAGGCCAGTTCCCCGTAGAGGGTCATGGAGGTGCTCCGCACGATCTTCACCGGGACGTAGTCTCCCGGCTTCAGCGACTCCGACGGAGTGAAAACCACCTGCTTGAAGGTGTCCGTACGCCCGGACCAGCGGGAAGGATTGCGCTTGCTGGGGCCCTCCGCCAGAAGCTCGAAAGTCCGGCCGACCAGAGCCGCGTTGTTTTCCGCGTTGATGCGCTCGAGTTCGGCGAGAAGCTCCTGATTCCGGCGTTCCTTCTCCTCCTGCGGGACATCGTCCGCCATGCGGGAGGAAACGGTCCCCTTGCGCGGGGAATATTTGAAGATGTAGGCGTTGTCGTAGCGGACCCCCCGCATCACGGCGCGCGTGGCCTCGAAATCCTCTTCGGTTTCGCCGGGAAACCCGACGATGATGTCGGTGGAGAACGTGATTCCGGGCGCAAGTTCGCGCAGTCCGGAAACCACGGCAAGGTATTCCGCCGAGGTGTAGGGACGGTTCATCATTTTGAGGACGCGGTCCGAACCGGACTGAAGGGGCAGGTGTATGCTCTTGCAGACCTTCGGCAGCCGGGCGACCGTCTCGATCAGTTTCCTATTGAAAAAAGCCGGATGCGGAGAAGTGAACCGGATTCTGCGGACCCCTTCCACCGCGTGAACTCGTTCCAGCAGTTCGGCGAAAGGCGACTTGTCCGCGGGGATCGGCGGGGGAGCGCCGTCGAAACCGTAGGCGGCCACATTCTGCCCCAGCAGCATCACTTCCGTGACCCCTTCCTTCGCCAGAGCCTCCACTTCGGCGACAATGCCGTCGGGATTGCGGCTGCGTTCCGGTCCGCGCACATACGGCACGATGCAGTAGGAACAATACCGGTTGCATCCGCGCGAAATGGAGACGAAGGCCGAAAACGGACTCGCGCCGTCATGGATGCGGTGGGCGTCGATCCCGGGGGTGTCCGCGCCCATACGGGCGTCGCGGCGAACCTTGCCGCGCTCTTCCGCCAGACCGTGCAGAATCTCCGGAAGCGTATGGATATTGTCGGTCCCGACCACAAAATCGAGGTGGTCCACCGTACGGAGAAGTTCTTCTCCCCGGCTCTGCGCCATGCAGCCCATGATTCCGAAAATCATGCCCGGGCGTTCCTTCAGCAGTTTCTTGAGGATGCCCAGCTTGCCGACGGCTTTGCGTTCCGCCTGTTCGCGCACGCTGCATGTGTTCAGGATCACCACATCGGCCTCCATTTCGGAGGACACGATGGAATGTCCGGCTTCCGCAAGCATGGCGGCGGCGGATTCGCTGTCGCGTTCGTTCATCTGACAGCCGTAGGTCTTGATGTAGACGTTCATTTCACCACATACATGTTGTTGCGGTGAATGACTTCCTCGTCGGCGTCGTAACGGAGGATCGCGTGATTTTCAGAAGATTTGTGGCCCATCAGAAGACGGCATTCGATCGAGGAAAAATTCGTCAGCCCCTTCGCGATCTGGACATTCGAGCCCGACACGATTTCAAGCACATCGCCGCGCTCGAACTCGCCGTTCACGGCAAATATCCCGGACGCCAGAAGGCTGGACCCTTTCCGTCTCAGCGCAAGGACCGCGCCGTCATCGACGACCAATTTTCCCTTCGGACGGCAGAAAGTCGAAAGCCAGCGTTTGCGCGACTCCATTTTCTTCTTCG
>CAYWZD010000337.1:0-4899 GCA_964462755.1 uncultured Victivallales bacterium
TCGGTCGGCGGACTCCGTTTTCTGGTGGAGGACGGCAAAAACGGTCTGATGTGTCCGCCGGACGACACCGGGGCATATCTGGCCGCGCTGGAGAGACTGAAGGATCATTCCTTCCGTTCCGCCCTGATCGACGGTGCTTCCCGTACGGTGGAAACGTATTCATGGACCCGGATTGCCGCGCGTCTGGCGAATCTCTATGAGGAACTGATCTGCTCATGCTGAAAAAACAGAACATCCTTTTTGTTTCCGAATACGCCGGATTCTTCGGCGGGATCGAGCGGTATGCATGGCTGGCCGCCGGGATGCTCCGCGAGGCCGGACACTCGGTTCATTACCTGTATCAGAAACGCGCCCGCGGATTCGAGGAATTTTCACAGGCGTTCGACTCCGTGAATACGGAGATGCCTTCCGCGGATTTTTCCTTTGCCGTCGTTCACAAGCTGACGGACAATGATTTGCTCCGGACATTGCCCGGGCGTTTCGGCGACCGTCTCGCCGCCGTGTTTCACGACCATGACTATTATTGTCCGCGCAAATATTACTATACTCCCTTCGGACGCCGGAACTGTTCCCGCGCGTATTCGCTACTGACCTGCGGACTCTGCGGAATGGCGGTTTCTCCGAAGAAGATGACCTGCGGCCCCTTTCACGAACTGTGTGAAAAATTTCATGCTTTTCCGGAACGCTTCCGGATTCTGCATTCCGTCCCGAAGCTGGTTGTCCTTTCAAAGTTCATGCGCGACAACCTCATCCGGAACTCATTCGATCCCGCGCGGATTCATCTGATTCATCCGGCTTTGGAACTTCCGCCGGAAACGGCCCGGCCCGGCAATCCGGTTCCTGTGATCGTGTTTGTCGGACAGCTTATCCGGGGGAAGGGCGCCGATTCGTTCGTGCGGATGCTGACCGGACTCAAGATGCCGTACCGGGCGCTGGTTGCGGGGGACGGCAATGAAGCGGACAATTTGAAAAATCTGGCCGCTGAACTCAAGGCCGATGTTGAATTCACGGGTTTCCTTCCTTCTACGGAAACCGTTTATTCCCAGGCGGATCTGGCGGTGTTTCCTTTCCGCTGGCAGGAACCGTTCGGACTGGTCGGTCTGGAAGCCGCCTCGCACGGGATTCCAGTCGTCGCCTTCGATCTCGGCGGCGTGCGCGAATGGCTTCGCGACGGTGAAACCGGGCTTCTGGTTCCTGCCGGAAATGAAGCGGCACTGACCGATGCCGTTTCCGCGCTTCTCGCCGACCCTGTCCGCCGGGAGAAAATGGGAGCAAAGGGACGCCGCATGGCGGCGGAGGAATTTTCGAAGGAAGCTTTTGTACAGGCGTATGAAAAACTGATGTCGGAGGAGATGCCTTCATGAGGATTTTGGTTTCCTGTATTCCATACGACCACGGCAAGTCCGGGATTTCCGTCTATATGCGCTGTCTGATCGATGCCCTTCGGAAACAGGGATATGAGCTGACGCTGCTGGTCGAACCGGGCGATTCCGGTTGTTTTCCCGGTTTCGACTGCCGGGAAGCGCCCGGCTGGACGAAACGCCCCATCTGTTCCATGTTCTACCACTTGTTCATCCTGCCGTTTTTCATCCGGAAAAAAGCGTATGATTTCTGCATCATCGCGGCCGCCAACCGGCGGACGTTCGCCTTCTATCCGCTGTTCACGATTGCGGTGGTGCATGATCTGGCGCAGTACCATGTGGAAAACAAGTATGACCGTTTCCGGATGCTGTATCTGAAGACCGTTCTTCCGTTTTTCGTGCGGAGGGCTCCCTCGGTGGTTGCCATCAGCCGTTCGACCGCCGCCGATCTGGAAAAATACTGGCATGTCCCGCCGGAGAAAATCACGCTCAATTACAACGGTCTCTCCCTCTCACCCGAAGGAAAAGGAGGCTGGCTCGCGGAACACGGGCTTGAACCGCATTCCTATCTTCTCTACATTTCCCGGATCGAACATCCCGGCAAAAACCATCTGAACCTGATCCGCGCCTTTGAAATGCTGCCCCCCGAACTGACTTCGAAATACCGTCTGGTGCTGGCCGGTTCCGACTGGCACGGTGCGGAAGTTGTTCATGAATATGCCGAAAAATCGCCTCTCCGCGACCGCATTCTTTTCGCGGGCTTCATCGACAACTCGGATCTGGCGGAGGCTTACCGGAATGCCGCGGCATACGTCTTTCCGTCCTACTTCGAAGGCTTCGGGCTTTCCCTGATCGAGGCCATGCACTACGGGGTTCCGTGCTGTTCTTCCGACAACTCCTCTCTCGGGGAGATCGGGAAAGGCGCGGCCCTTCTGTTTCCGCCGTCCGACGGGAAGGCGATCTCCGAGTCTCTCCGGCGGATTCTGACGGATGAAACGCTCCGGAAAAAACTGATCGAGGCAGGATTGGCCCGCGCCGCCGAATTCGACTGGATGAAGCACGCTCAAAAAATGCTGGAGGTGTACGATCATGCCCGAAGATAATAAAGTGATTCTCCTCGGAATTCCCGTGGTTCCCATGACGATCCATGAGGTGCTGGATTCCATGCTTGAAATGGCAAAAGCCGGTTTTCAGGGCGAATGCCGCGTGTTGGCCACGGTCAACGTGGATTTTCTGGTCAACGCGCTCTCCATGTCCGACAGCCGCCCCCTGAATGCTCCGCTGGTGAAAGTCCTGCGTAAATCGCCTCTGATCACGGCGGACGGCATGCCTCTCGTCCTGCTGGCGCGTCTGCTCGGAACGCCGCTTCCCGAACGGGTCGCCGGTTCGGACATCCTGCCGATGTTCGCCGAACGCGCCGCCGCGATGGGCACGAGATTGTATTTCCTCGGCGGGACGCCCGAGAATGCCAATGCCGCCGCAACCATTCTGCGGGAACGGTATCCCGGCCTCCGGATCGTCGGAATCGATTCCCCGTTCGTGAAGCTGGACGACACCCCCGAAAACCTGGCAAACGATCAAGCCATTTGCGCCCGGATCAACGCCGCGGAACCGGATATCGTGTTTGCCGGTTTCAGCAATCCGAAACAGGAACTCTGGCTCGGAAAAAACGCCCAGAACATTCACGCGGCCGCGGCGATCGGCGTCGGCGGCACGTTCAATTTCATCTGCGGCGCGGTCAAACGCGCTCCCCGCTGGATGCAGCGCGGCGGCCTTGAATGGATCTACCGCATCATGCAGGAGCCGGGGCGTCTCTGGAAACGCTATGGCTGGGGGCTGATCAAGTTCAACTTCATCGTGCTTCAGTGCGGCGGAGGCAACTTACTAGGAAAACTTTTCGGCAGAGCGTCCGAAAGCTCATGGAATCCCGTGGCTCCGGCGGAGCGTGACGGCGCGCTCGAATTGGACTGCACCGGACTTTCCCGCGTCGACAATCCTGCCCGAATCCGGATTCTGGAAGCTCATCTGGAAGCATACCGGCGCGGCCTGCCCCTGCATTTTGTTCATTTGAGCTTTTTTGCTCGTCTTCAGCTCAAGGGACATCGTCTTTTCTTCTGACGGGTTGCGGGGTCAGAGACACTCCGCCTTCTCCGTTTTCGGAGGATTTTTCGGGGAGTGTTCCCTTTCCCGCCAGAGCGATTGAGCCTGCAGGAGAATGGTTTCCCAGCGGTCGTTTTCCTCCAGAAGCGCGGTGAAGCGCTGTTCCCTGAATTCCTGAATCAGGGACGGATGAAAGTATTTCGACAACACGGAATCCAGCCTTGGCACGATCCCGGCAACCCGTTCCCGGAGAATTCGAACCCCGTCGAGAAAGTTGTCCGTGACCTTGGGCGGAATCGTGCCCGCGCGGTATCCCGGCAGAAGGCCCGCGTTGGTTCCGAAGCAGGAATCGGCATAGGCGAAAATCCGGTCGACCTCGTTGAAGATTTCCCAGATTTCCGGAATCTCGCCGTGGCTTGTCGTTTTTGAACGCAGTTCACTCAGGAACGGCGCGGCCTTGTCCGGCTCATAACAGATATTTTCCGCCGCCTCTTCCAGCGGAGCGCCGGGCGCACCGAAGAAATCCGCCGCCAGTTCCCGGAAGAAGCGGGAACGGTCCTGTATTTTTCCTTCATTCAGCATTTTCGCCAGATAGGCGATTCCGGCAATGCTTTGGGGGAGTCCCGTCGGGCTGATCGGATACTGGCATTGCACCTTGCCCCAGAGGGTCCCGATGTGTCCGGCCGGGTGGTATTTTTCATGGACTTCGGCCCAGAGGTCGATGTTGTCGAACTGTCCGGCAATTTTCGGAAGTCCGCGGAAATTGTAACAGTTCTGGACCGCGGAGGCGCCCCAGAATTCGATCCCGGCGCGAACGAACGGGGCAACCAGCTCTTCATCGACTTCCCGGTATTGCCACACGACAGGTATCACGGACCGCAACAGCGCCTCCGTCTCTTCCCACGGATGATGCCGGAAGACATCGTCCCACAACAGGACTTTTCTGTCCCTGTCGCGGAGATGCTCGACACAGCGGGTTGCATGGCGGTAATAGGCGGCGAAGTGCGACGGGTCCCGGATCGCCGCCTCGTCGGCGCCGATGTGGAAATATTCGCCGTCCGGAAAGACTTCCAGCAGTTCGTCCGTCATGGTTTTCCAGACTCCGAAGGTTTCCTCCGTATCGAATTTCCATTGATAGGTGGAGCCTTCGTCCCGAAGTTCGCGGTATTCCGGATACTTGAGAAAATAGTCCAGATGTCCCGCGCACTGAAGCAGGGGGATCACCCGGATTCCGAGTTCGCGGGCGCGGCGGTTCAGGGAACGGAAATCCTCCTTTGTCCATCCCGCGGGATGGCGCATCGCGGGGAAAGCGTCATAAGGGAAGCGGTCCTCGAATTCGACGAGGAGCGCGTTGTGGCCGAACCCGGCGAGGACCGGGAGGAGTCCGAGCGTATAATCCGGGCGCGGATTCCATCCCTTCATATCGAAATGCAGTGCT